>JAVVFB010000330.1:0-2700 GCA_032251095.1 Roseovarius sp.
GATGCGCGCAAGAAACTGCCCGGCGCGCACCTGTCCACCCTCGATGAAATCGGGCGAAAGCTCGGTGATGACACCGCTGGCCTGGGTGCGCAGCTCAAGCGTGCGGCGGCTCTGGATCTGACCAAAGGCGGTCAGAACCGGCGTCAGCGTCGCCTCTTGGGCAAGGCTGGTGCGCACCGCAAAAACGCGCTCGCGGCGATCCGGCTGACGGGGTTCCTTGGCCATGCGCTCTGACACGGCGCTGACCACGGTCTGTCCGGCATAGGCCAAAAGCCCCAAGGTCAGCGACAAAAGGAACAGCCCCGTCAGGCACTGGCGCAAAAACCGCATGAAACGCAACCCTTTGATGTGGCCCGCAACGCAGGCGGACCCCGTGAGAATGTAACCCGGACAGGTGAAATGCCAAGCGTCTTGCGTGTTATACGCCGCCCGGCGCTATTTCCGTCGCTGGTGTTCGTCAAGCCGCGGCATGATCTCGACAAAGTTGCAGGGCCGGTGGCGGTAATCAAGCTGAAGCTTGAGGATGTCATCCCAGGCGTCACGACAGGCGCCGGGGCTTCCTGGCAGGGCAAAGAGGTAGGTGCCGCCCGCAACACCGCCGGTGGCGCGGCTTTGCACGGCGCTGGTGCCGATCTTGGCCATGCTGATCATGGTAAAGACGGTGCCGAAGGCGTCGATTTCCTTTTCATAGACATCGCGATGCGCCTCGACGGTGACATCGCGCCCGGTCAGGCCGGTGCCGCCGGTCGAAATCACCACGTCGATATCGTCGCGCGCGATCCAGACGCGCAGCTGATCCGCGATCTGATCACGCTCGTCGCGGATGATCATGCGGTCGGCAAGGATGTGGCCGGCGGTTTCGATCCGCTCGACAAGGGTCGCGCCGGATTTATCGCCGGTGATGTCGCGGGTGTCGCTCACCGTAAGAACGGCGATGCGCACGGGGATGAACTCTTTGGTGTCGTCAATGCGGGACATGGGGTTAGCTCCGTTCCAAAAGGGCAAGGCGGGCGGCAAGGGCGGTAAAGATCACCGCCGCGATCGTGCCAAGCCCGCGCGAAAACCGCGCCGAGGTGGCCATCTGGCGGCCAAGCGAGCCGGCAAAGACGCCGACCGCGCCGTTGATGACGAAGCCGCCAACCGCAAGGACCAGCCCGAAGATCAGGAATTGCGGCAGGATCGCGCCGCGCGCGGGGTCAACGAATTGCGGCACAAAGGCCAGCACGAAAAGGATCACCTTGGGGTTGGTCAGGTTGACCAGCATGCCCGCCCGAAAGGCACGCACCGCGCCAAGGGCCGGGGCATCGGGGCGCAAGGCGCGCGTGCGCAAGGCAGCCGCCGCCAGCCACAAAAGATAGGCCACACCGATCCATCGGATCGCATCGAACAGCCAGGGCAGCGTCGCAACCACGGCGCCAAGGCCAAGCCCGGTCAGGGTGACATGCACAAACCCGCCCGCCGAAATACCGGCACTTGCCGCCAGTGCCGCGCGCGGTCCCGAGCGAAGGCCAAGCCCGAGGCAGAACATCATGTCCGCCCCCGGCGTCAGGTTGAGGGCAAGCCCCGCCGGAATGAAGGCCAAAAGAACAAGCGGGTCAATGATCATGCGTCGATCTCGAACCAGTTGACGGTCGGGCCAAGGTTGGCGACGCAGGTCGCTCCGATCTGGCCGCCTGTGCCCCAGCTGTCATGGATATGACCGCAAAAGGCATAGGTGGGTTGAATGCGTTTGATCGCGTCGCGGATCGCGGTCGAGCCGACCGATTGCCCGGCCGAAGTGATATCGGCCACACCCTTGGGCGGCGCATGCAGGATCAGGATATCGGCGGCGGTGCAGGAGACAAGCATTTCATCTGCCTGCGCCTCGGAGAGATCGCAGGACCAGTCGCCAAACGGCGTTTCCGGCACTCCATAACCCAGCCCGAAAAGGCGCAGATTGCCGATCTGCGTGCCGCTGCCATGCAGCACGGTCATATTCGGGGGCGCGGTGGCGGTCAGGTCAGGTGCGCTTTCGGCATTGCCGGGCACGACGACCATGGGCGAGGTGATCGCGCGCAAAAGCGCCATCGCCTCGCCAAGCCCCTTGCGCATGTTGCAAAAATCACCAGCCCCGATGACAAGGTCTGCGCCGTGGCTGGCCGCTATCAGATCGGCGGCGCGGGCGCGCGACAGGTGCAGGTCGGAAAAGGCGAGGATCTTCATGCCCCGCCCCGAAGCCGCGCCTGAAGCGACAGAAGATCGGCCCATGCCGCGCGCTTGGCCGAGGGCGTGCGCAAGAGATAGGCCGGGTGCACCATCGGCAGCGCCGGTTTGCCAAATGCGGTGGTCCAGGCGCCGCGCAGGCGGGTGATGCCGCGTTTTTCAAGGCCCGCGTCACAGCTTATGTTGCCCATCAGCACCACGAAATCGGGATTGGCAAGCTCTACGTGGCGCGCCACAAAGGGGCGCATCATGGCGATTTCCTCGGCGGTCGGATCACGGTTTTGCGGCGGGCGCCAGGGCAGGACATTGGTGATGTAAATCCCGTCTTCGGGGCGCTCTGCTGTGCGGCCAAGGCCGATGGCGGCGAACATCCGGTCCAGAAGATCACCGGCGCGGCCGACAAAGGGGCGACCTTCGCGATCCTCGTCGCGCCCCGGTGCCTCGCCAATGATCATCACGCGGGCGCCGGGCGCGCCGTCGCAAAACACCAGATTGCGC
>JAVVFB010000331.1:0-2672 GCA_032251095.1 Roseovarius sp.
GGACCCGGTTTTGAGCGATCCGAACATGCGAAATCAATAGGTTAGAGCGTGTTGCGTGAATGCGAATGAACGCGACACGCTCTAGCGACAGATCTGCTCGGCGCGCTCTGAATAGGCCTTGTACGAGCGCCAGAACCGTTCGTCACCCGGGCGATCCGACTGGCGCACATCCTGCGCCTCTTGCGGGTCACGATAAAACCGCACCGCGCGGCGCTGTTCAGAGCCGGAAAGGGTCTGGTTTGCCACGGCCTGAATACAGCCGCAGAGTGCCCGCGAGCGGGCCTTGCGATCAGAACTCATGCAGGCATTGCTGATCGGGCCAGAGGCCATCGGCGCGGCGCGCGGCACATTGCGCGTGTCACCCTTGAAGCCATTCGCCCCGCCACAGCCTGCCAGGAACAGCATCATGCCAAGGGTTGAAAGTCGTGTCATCACCATGCCTCTTGTTTGTCTTCAGGCCCTGACGGCCATTTTTATGTGCTCGTTGTGTTGATCAATGCCTGACTGCGCCCGGATTTTCAATTCACATCGTGACCAAGGCCTGCGACAGTTGCGCAAAGCGCCCGTCGGGCGGTCATCGTTTGAAAGAAAGAAGTATCCGCGCCATGGATTTCAACCTCTCGTCGGTTTTCTTCGTGTTTTTCCTGATCATGGTGTTGCAACCGATCCTGACCGGACGGGTCTTTGCCCTGCGCCGGGCACAGGCGATCCGCGGGATCGAACGCAAACGTGGCTCGCGGGTGATCACCATGATCCACCGTCAGGAAAAGCGAAGCTTGTTCGGCTTTAGCATGTCCAGCCAGATCGGGTTGGAAGATGCGCAAAGCATCATCTCGGCGATCAAGGCCACGCCGGACGCCACGCCGATTGATATCGTTCTGCACACGCCCGGCGGGCTTGTGATCGCTTCCATGCAGATCGCCCGCGCGATTGAGGCGCATCCTGCAAAGGTCACGGTTTTCGTGCCGATCTATGCCATGTCCGGCGGCACCCTGATGGCCCTCGCCGCCGATGAAATCGTGATGGGCGAGTTTTCGATGCTGGGGCCGATTGACCCACAGATAATGGGGATTTCCGCAGCCTCGATCATTGCCGCGCGCGATGCCAAGCCGATCGAGCACGTCTCGGATGTTGCCCTTGTGCTGGCCGATGTCAGCGACAAGGCCACCGCTCAGGTGAAACGCGGCGCGGTCGAGATCATGACCCCGCGCATGGCGCGTGACAAGGCCGAGGCCCTGGCCGAAACGCTGACCTCGGGGAAATGGACCCATGATTACGCGCTGACCCCTGGTGAGGCCAGCGATCTTGGCCTGCCGATCACCGTGGGCCTGCCGCAAGAGGTGCTTGATCTGATGACGCTTTACCCCTCGCCTGTGAAACAGTCGGCGGTCGAATTCCTGCCCTTCGATCCGCCGGGGCGGCGCATGGGGTAGCGCGCGGGCGCGAAGGACGTAGGGTGGGTGAAACCCACGCTCCTGACGTCTGCCCCTCGACGGGTGTGGGTTTCACCCACCCTACGAGAACCACATCAGGTTGGAGAGATCCGCTTTAGGGCTGAAACCGGATCACCTCGCGGCCCTTTGCCGTGGTGCTGCGATACACGATCTGATTGGGAAGACGCAGAGTAACAGCCTTGCGCGCATCTCGCGCCGCCCAGGGGCGACCGGTGTCCAGACAGGTTGCATCGACGCCGGTGTAATCGCTGCGCGCGGACACACGCCGAAATTCGCTCAAATTGCTCAGCAAGGTCTTGCCCGCCTGCCGCACGGTGGTGCGGCGCAAAATCTCGCGGCCAAGATGCGCGGTTCGGTCCGCCTGTCCCGGCAGATCGGACCACACCCCGCAAATATGCGCGGTGCCATTCACCGACACCAATTCGGCTGCCACACGCACCCCGCCACCCGTGTTATAGCGCCCCTCGGCGATGCTCGGTCCCGGCGCAAGGCGTACAAGGCGGCTGTTGCGGGTCAGGAACGGCACCACCTCAAGGCCGTGGCCCATGGCGCCGGCGCCGGTCTGGCGAAAGGTGATGGTCGGATCGCTGCCGCCGCCATTGCCGTGGCTGATCGTCTGGCGCGGCAGAAAGACCTCGGGGACCCGCCCCGCGCGCCATGGCAGGTCGGTCAGCACACAGCGCGCGGGCGCACCGGCGTAATCCAGCCGTGCCTCGGTCTGTGGCATAAAGCCGAGATCCTGATGAATCCGCTTTCCCTCGACATAGACACTGGCCATTTGCACGATCTTGCGCGCGGTGCCCGAGGTATAGCTCGACTGGCTTGCGCTTTGCGCCCATGTGCCGCAAAGCGCGGTCTTGCCATCCTTGGCGCGCAGCTCGGTCGCAATGGTGAGGCCGCCGCCCGAAGTATAGCTGCCATGAGCAAGGCTCACCTGCTCGCCAAGGATAGTCTGCGCCTGTGCCATGTCGGTCGCAAGGCCAAGGATCAAGGCAAGAGCAAGCTGGCGTTTCATCGGGGGCCTCCGGGGCTGTTTCGCTTCAATCTAACAGGCCCCGGCGCGCAGCTCAATTCACGGCTGCAGGTCTCGGCGTTATCGGGCCCTCAAACGGCTATCTGCAAAAGCTGATCCTCGACCATCCGGTCGGCGATCACCGCAGGGCTCAGGTTTTCGTTTTCGGCGCGGGTCAGGATTTGCGCCATGGTCGCCTGCATTGC
>JAVVFB010000332.1:0-2649 GCA_032251095.1 Roseovarius sp.
TCAGCCCCGAGAGCCGCGCCATCGCATAACCCGCGATATCGGCCTCATGCGCCGCGATCTTGTCCATGCCGACGCCCATCATGTATTCGAGTGCCACGCCAAGGCCGATGGTCTGCACGATGCCGGGCGTGCCGGCCTCGAATTTCATCGGCGGGTCGTTATAGGTCACGCTGTCCTTGCTGACCTCGCGGATCATGTCGCCGCCGCCCATGAAGGGGCGCATTTCGGCCATCCGCTCTTTCTTGACGAAAATTGCGCCAGAGCCCGAGGGCCCATAAAGTTTGTGCCCGGTGATGGCATAGAAATCACAACCGATCTCATCGACATTCACCGGCATATGCACCGCGCCCTGGCTTCCATCGACCAGCACGGGCACACCCTTGGCATGGGCCGCGTCGCAGATGGTTTTTACATCAACTTTTGTCCCCAACACATTGGAAAGCTGTGTAATTGCGATCAATTTGGTGCGCGGTGTAATGGCGTCGATCACCTTTTGCGGATCAAGATAGCCGCGTGCATCCACATCAACCCACTTGAGGGCAACGCCCTGGCGTTCGCGCAGGAAATGCCAGGGCACGATATTGGCGTGATGCTCCATCACCGACAGGATGATCTCATCGCCCGCCTGCATCCGCGGCATGGCCCAGCCATAGGCGACCATGTTGATGCCCTCGGTGGTGCCGGAATTCAGAACGATCTGATCCTCATCGGCCACGCCAAGAAACCGCGCAATCGTGCCGCGCACGGATTCGTATTTCTCGGTCGCCAGATTGCTGAGGTAATGCAGCCCGCGATGCACATTGGCATATTCATGGGAATAGGCGGTGGTGATCGCGTCAATCACCACCTGCGGTTTTTGCGCGGATGCCCCATTATCCAGGTAAACCAATGGCTTGCCGTTCACTTCTCGTGTAAGAATTGGGAAATCGGCGCGAATTTTCTCTAGATCGAGCATCTCATGCTCCTCCCATGACGGCGACGCCGATCATACTAAGCAAAATGGACAGGCCGACGGCCATGGCCACCATCGCCAAAACAATCACCATCGCCGCCTTGAACATATTGTCAAAGCGATGCGCGGCATCGACAAATCCGATCAGAATATAAATGCCCCAGAGCGAGGCTATGAAAATCACCATTGCGCCAAGAACGGGCGCCATGATCACCAGAATGGCCACCACCAGTTGCAGGATAAGCCGCAGCACCTGAAGCCAGCAAATCAGCACCAGCACATCAGTAAGCTGCGCCTTTCCGCCAAATCTCTGCCCGATCCAGTAAAGCGTCACCACCGTGATCGCCAGGGCGCCAAACAGAAAGATCGTGAACAGGACCGGCGAATGAAAGGCCGGCGGCATCATCGCAGTCGCCATCGGATCACTTGTCGCCGTCAGGCGCAGCGTGACAGAATAGACGATCGAGTTGAGCACCGACATCAGCGCAAGCGCCGTCCAGAGCCACCGCTGTGGCAGGTTTAGCGCGATCAGAACCCCTGCGGCGCTGCGCGGGGCAAATAACGTCTGTACCAGAAGGGCCTTGAACCCGGCCTGTGTCATGCTTTGCTCCACTCTGCCTCAAGCCAGCCGGCGACCCAGAACCAGCCAAAGAAACTCAACCAGATCAGGCCAACCACCTGAAGCCCCGGTCCGGGACCGATAAAGCCCGCAACAAGCCCGTGCAAGAGCATGATCGGGCTTGTTGCGAGCAGCGCCCAGAACAATGCCACGCGCGCGCCATACCCCGTGCCCTTGGCGCCAAGCATGCGGGCAAGCCCGTGGCTGATCAGCGCCAGCGTATAAAGGATCAGCGGCGCAATAAAGATCCAGGCCAAAAGCGCGCCGCCCAGCATCGGGTTAAGCTCTTGCCCGGTCAGATGCGCCTCGCGGGCAAGGCGCGGCCATTGCGCGATGAAAATCACCCCGCAGGCCGCCAGCAAAATCACCAGCGCCCGGTCCTCGCGTGGACCCGCATCAAGCAGGCGCCGCACCACCCGGCGCGGCCGCCGATAGGTGGCGACGATGTCGCGTGTGACCGGCATCAGCCGCGCCGACGCTCCAGCCAGCCTTCAAGCCGGCTGTTGATTTCCCCGCGCAGCCCCTCATCCGAGATCTCCTCGACCGCTTCGGCCAGAAAGGCCAGCGTCAAAAGATCGGTTGCGATATGTTTGGGCACCCCGCGCGCACGCAGGTAATAAAGCGCATCCTCGTCAATCGCGCCGGTGGTGCTGCCGTGGGAACAGGCAACGTCATCGGCGTAAATCTCAAGCTCGGGCTTGGCCAAAAACTGGCTGTCACCGTCCAGCAAGAGCGCCTGGCTGATCTGATAGCCATCGGTCTTTTGCGCCCCGGCCTTGACCAGGATCTTGCCTTGAAACACGCCGGTCGCGCCGTTGCGCAGCACCTTTTTGAACACCTGACGGCTTTCGCAACGCTCGGCGTCATGGGTGATGAACACGGTGTCGTCGTGATGGAAATCGCCGTCGCCCATGGCCG
Source organism: Roseovarius sp. (assembly GCA_032251095.1). Classification (GTDB taxonomy): domain Bacteria; phylum Pseudomonadota; class Alphaproteobacteria; order Rhodobacterales; family Rhodobacteraceae; genus Roseovarius. Next base: position 2,490 of record JAVVFB010000332.1, read on the forward strand.
CACCGGCCACATGGGCGGTTGCGTCGTCGCCGGCAAGCTCGATCACGCATTCATTGCGCGTCATCACGCCGTTGGCGGTCATGGTAAAGCTTTTGAAGGCGCTCTTGGCACCAAGACGGGCAAAGATATGCGTCGCCGCGCGCCTTTCGTGATCGCGCCC
>JAVVFB010000333.1:0-2633 GCA_032251095.1 Roseovarius sp.
CCGGAACGTCATCAATGAGCGCATCGCCGATCCTGATGTCTTCCAGTTTGTGCGGACCCGCCAGCGCCGTGACAACTTCCACAACGTCTTGCTCGCCTCGAAAATAGGACAGCGGGCGCGCGATGGCAGCCGGGAAAACCTTGCGTGTCCCGACAACGCGCGGCAAGGGCGCATTCGGCTCTTGCACGTTGACCTGTGCGCCAGCCGACCCAAGTTGCCTTGTGTCGCGCTCCTCTGGCTGCGAAACAGAAGGCGTCTTGGCCAGCGATTGCAAGACCGCGCTACCGCCGATAAGCACTGCCGCCCCGGCCAGCTTGCCGAAAAGCGATGCCGTGGTGACGGATCGCGTCAAGTTGCCGAGCGCGAACCCGCCAAACCCCGCCGCAACGCCGCCGGAAAGTGCGATAAGCCCGATCTGCGCCACAATCCCGAGGATGTTCTTACCGCCGTCGCCGCCGCCCATGGGCGGAGCGTGAAACGTGATCTGCACCGGTCTTTGCGGGCAAGACGGCTTCGGTCTGACACGCTCCCAACTATCACGCGGAACGATCTGCCTATTGATCTGGATCACGTCATGTTTATGGCGCGGCCAGCCCTTCGGCAGCGATCGAACGCTCGCCGCCATGTCCGCAAGGGACGCTCCCGGCGGCAACTCGTATATGTTCGGCTCCGTGGAAAACGGATCGTAATGAATGGCAACAACGCGGTTCAAGCCGTGTGCCTCCAATACCCCAAGATACGGCCTCGCACCCCGGATGCATCCGCGCGCTCTATCACAACGCCGCACGCTTTTTCCGCGTGCATGACCAAACCGCGCCCGAGATATAGCCCGACATGCGCTACACCGCGACCGTCCAATAACCTCATGCCGACCACGTCAAACTCCCTCGGAGAGTGCGCGCGCGCCCACTTGCCCGCCGTCGCGCCGGTTTCCATTTGCCGCCTCACCCGCGCGATATCATCCGCGCTTATCTCGCCATACGCGGGCAATTCGATCCCGAGAACGTCCCGGTAAACGGCATGGATTACGCCCCAGCAATCATAGCTATCTGGCCCGCGCCCACCGTCCGAAAACGGCTTGCCGACATATCGCGCCCGCCAGGTCAAACGAACATCCCCGGAAAAGCGTCCATGGTCACGCGCTCGCGCGGCCAAGGCTCAGTCGCCATGTCGGCCAGAGATACCCGGCCAGTAATGTCGAGCGTGTTCACGGTCACGTCAGTAAGTTGGAAGCCATGATAGGAGTAGATCGGCACAAGCGGGTCAACGCCAAGCGGGACGCGCGGCTCAACCGACAGGTCAAAATCTGCGCTGGAATAGGCATATACAGACAACTCCGCCCGCACCCCGGCCATGTGAACTTCCAGCACCTGACCGATTTTCCGGTCAACATTCTGCACCCGCAATTCCGCGAATGGCTGCTGGTCGTTATCCGTCAAGGGCAGAACCTCGAACGGCATGGGCGTGTAAATGTGACCGTCGATCTCATACTCGTAAAAGTCCGAGACCACGCGAATACTCGGCGATATTCCGGGGTGCGAGATAACCGCAAACCAGATATTTGCGTGGGGACTGCCCGCGCGCTCAAGATCAACGCTGTTTGCAGGACTTTGCGCGCGCGTCATATCGCATACCCGATTATCAGGTTCGTGCCAACCGGCTGCGCCTCGGTTATATCGCCAGCGGCAATCACCTCTTGACCTTCTGTGACCTGTGAAGTGGTGACGCGCCGCACCAGAAACGTGCCGCTGATCGAAGGCAATTCCGCCGCCGTCGCCTTCACGGCGTCGATCCCAAACACGCCATTTTCATAATCCGCCACCCAAGCCGGAATGGTCGAAAGCCCCTCGCGACCATACGGCGCGAACCACGGGACATTCGGCAGCATCATCAACTTCGCGGATATGGTCGCGACATCCTTCTTTCGAAATTGGCGCTGATATGTGCCCATGAACCGCCAAAGGCGCAACTGATTTGTCGTCACCTCCCGCATGGCAAATCGCGCCGCGCCCTGACCCAGAGAGGAGGCATAGAACGCCTCGAAGGCGGAAATCTGAGCGCCTACCATCACCCACTCAGCATCGGCCATGAATGGTGCGCCCGTGGTGCGCGGGCGACTTATAGGCTCACCAACTTCCGGCTCGAACGTGGCGCGCACGTCAACCGGCGATAGGTTCAATCCGATAAGTGGCCCTTGTGGCAATGTCTCTGGCCAGTGATGCATCATCGGCGCACCACCTTGGGCTGTGATCCGAACCTGTCGCCCAGCGCGCCGTCCTGACGCCCGCTGCTGATCGAATCCGACACAGCAATATCAATGATCTGTTGCCCGTTCGGGCCGCTGCGTCGGCTTACGCTATCCCGCTCCGCACCCTTCTGAATATTGACTTGGATAGGGAAAGAGACCGAGCCTCCGACGCCGCTTTTCGTGTGGTCTATGACAGTCTCATTCGGGTGCAGAACGGATAGCATCCCGCCTCGCCCATCAACGCCACCAGAACGCGGACCGCTGCCGGTGAAGCCCCCGCCTTCGAAGTTGAGCAGGTCACCGAGGAAATTGCCGAGGAAGCCACCGCCCCCATCGGACGAAAAGAGGCCTGAATTTTGCAGGAAATCGGAAATGCCGCTTTGCA
>JAVVFB010000334.1:0-2622 GCA_032251095.1 Roseovarius sp.
GGGGTGTTATTTCAAAAGACACCCCGACAAACCGTGAACTTAACGAGAAAGTTTCAAACGCCGAACTGACCGGCGCAAACGAAAACCCCGGCGCGCTGGCGGGCGCAACCGGGGCTGAAATCGTAGTCGAAGCAGAACTTCACTGGCAACATATAGCATCGGTCGCGGCGCGTCACCCCATTATCGCAAGGCATTGGGGGATCGTGGCATGAGCAAGAGCACGTCCTTTTCCAAACTCATGAAGCGGCCTCACCTTGGGGCAACCCGGATGCTGGGCTATGCGCTCACCTTGCACGACTATGAGACGTGGGAAGCGGCCTCTGCGGTCTGGCAGGCGCGGCTTTCACCCGAGGAATGCGCGGCACTCGCTTGGGCGGCGCTGAGGGCGCTTGACCTGGACCACGCGCGCGAGGTTGCAAACACGGTCATTCAGGACGTGGGCGCACCGCTACCGCCCTTTATCTCACCTATGGATGAGGCTGCTTGGTGGGCTGACATAGCGTCCCCCGAGGAACTGGAAGCCTATTGCCTTGCCACGTTCCAAGCCATGCCGCGCGGTCGGCGGGCGGCTTTCCTTGACCATGTGCAGGGGAGGCAAGCGGCGTGATGCGTGATTTTTCTGACATGGCAATGCAGCTTGATGCGCACCGGGCCGAGTTTCCCCGTGATCGGGGGGACCGCCTGCCCACGGAATTTGTCTGGCGTGACCCGGCAAGCATTCCCCCGCGCCCGTGGGTCTATGGGCGTCACCTGATCCGCAAACAAGTATCGGTGACGGTTGCCCCCGGCGGCGTCGGCAAATCGTCTCTGACGATCTGTGAGGGGCTGGCGATGGCATCCGGGCGGGAACTGCTGGGGGACTGGACCGCCAAGGGCCTCAAGGTCTGGATATACAACCTTGAAGACCCGCGCGACGAAATGGATCGGCACATCATCGCGGCGATGCAGCACCACCACGTCAGCCCCGAGGAAATCGCGGGGCGGCTCTATGTGGACACGGGCCGGGAACGTGCCCTGAGCACGGCTATTCAGACCCGTGAGGGCGTCCAGATCATCAAGCCGGAACTGGACGCGCTGGCCAATGAGATCGAGGCGCGGGAAATCGACGTGCTGGTGATCGACCCTTTCGTGTCATCGCACCAAGCGTCCGAGAACGACAACGGCGCTATCGACCTTGTGGCAAAGGAATGGGCGCGGCTGGCGGATCGGTGCAACTGCGCAATCGAACTGGTCCACCACACCCGCAAGACCAATGGCGAGGAAGCAACGACAGAAAGCGGGCGCGGCGCATCTGCCCTTTTGGCGGCGGCGCGTTCCGGTCGGGTGCTCAACAAGATGAGCGACGATCTGAAAGCCGAGGCTGGGGTGCAGGATGACCCTGCCACCTACTTTGCCATAACCCGCGACAAGGCGAACCTTGCGCCCGTGGGGGATAGGGAATGGCGGCGCATGGCGTCGGTGCATCTGGCCAACGGCGATAGCGTGGGCGTGGCCGAGGTCTGGGAATGGCCCGACACTTTCGACGGCGTGTCGGTCGATGACCTGCTGTCGGTGCAACGTGCGCTGGACGGCAAGGGGCTGCGTTACTCCGATCAGGCAGGCGACGATTGGGCAGGCGTGACCGTGGCCGAGACGCTGGGGCTGGACGCCACGGCGGACCGCAAGCGCATCAAGAAAATGATCGAGGCGTGGCTGAAATCCGGGGCTTTGAAAAAGGTCAAGATACCGGACGCAAAGCGCATGGAACGCCCGTGTTTGGAGGTAGGCGAATGGGCAAACCAATGAGTGCCACACCCACCCCTGAAAGCATGGTGGGGCAAGGTGGGGCAAACACCCTTGAAAACAGGTGCCACACCACCCCGCCCCTTACGGGGGGGCGGGGGTGGTGGGGCGTGCATCACCTGTTTGGCGTGGGGTGGGGCAACGATCTGGTCCCAATGCCCTCGTTTCTATGGCGTGGGGAGGCCGCGGTGCGGGGTTATGCTTTCGCGCTGTGGACCACCTTGCGTCCGTTCTCAAACCTTTGGGTTTTTATTGATCCAATCTTCGGCTGCAAATACGTTGAAAAATTCTCGACCATCGACGAAAACGCCTGTTTGCGTCCGAACAATTTCATAGCCCTTATAAGTTTTAAGGACGCTTCCAACCTCTGGACTGAGTGCCGAATTGGACACGTTTCTTTTCGGGCTGGCAACGCTCGGCTTCTGCTCTGCAACCTCTCGTTCTCCATTTTCGCGCATGATTTGAAGCATCGCGCCCGTGCTTTCTGCGGTTGCGATTTGACTGAGGCCCATTTGCGCTATCGCGACAATCAAGAAACCCAAAACGCTGGCGATGAAAGCACCGACAATGACCAAAAGGGGGCTCGTATCGCTTTGAAAAATCGCGATCAAACCGCCGAGCGCGCACAAGGTCACGAACGTCCAGCCGACATACATGAGGATGTAAAGCACATTCTTAGCTGTATGGAAGCTTTGCATCAATCGTCTCCTTACATTTGCGGCGGCTTGCCTCTGCCATTCGACGTTTATCAGAATTTTAGCGGGGTGGCAGTATGAAAGCATCCACCAAGGCAATCCGCTTCCTTGAAAGCCTGAGCATCCCCGAGGGGCCGAACGCCGG
>JAVVFB010000335.1:0-2619 GCA_032251095.1 Roseovarius sp.
ATCCAGGGCATTGCTGCTGATATTGGCGCGGTTCACGGCAAGGAGCGTTTGCTTGTCGAGATCGCTGCCGCCGCGCTGGATCACCCCGAGGGTCGGATTGAAGACGTTATTTTTCCTATTGCGGGTGCGGCCAAGCTCCGTGCAGTCATTGACGAACATCGCGCCAAGGGTACCTTGGACACGCGCATCCAACAAACCATGCGCAACTCATATGCCAGCCACTACCGCCGCATGTTGCCACCGTTGCTCCGGGCTTTGCGATTTCGGTCGAACAACGCAATGTGGCACCCGATCCTGACAGCATTGAGCCTGATTGTCCGATTTGCGGAAGCTGCCCGCCGTTTGGTTTCAGAATGCGACATCCCATCCGGGATTATTCCCGGGAAATGGCGCAGCGCAGTCATCGATGAGAATGGCCGGGTCAATGTTGTATCCTTTGAGCTCTGTGTACTGACACAACTGCGGGAACGCATCCGCGCCAAGGAAATATGGATTGAAGGCGCAGATCGTTACCGCAACCCGGATGATGACTTACCAAAGGATTTCGACATGCGACGGGAGGCCTACTACGCTGATCTGGGGTTGTCGCAGGATGCAATCGGCTTCGTCGCGGGCGTGAAGGCGGACCTGGAACAGGAGCTTCACCTGCTGAATGCAACCTTGCCCGACAATGATAAAGTGCGCCTGCGGTGGAGCGGGGAGAACCGGATTTCCGTAACGCCGCTGGCGCCGGTTCCGGAGCCGGCTGGTTTGGCGACGCTGAAAGCCGAGGTTGCCCGGGCTTGGCCGATGACTGGGCTTTTGGATGTTCTCAAGGAAACCGCTCTCGACACAGGGTTTCTGAACAGCTTTCAGACCTCGGCCAGTCGGGAGGCTTTGCCAGCTGTCGTGCGAGATCAACGCTTGCTGCTCTGCCTTTACGGCTTGGGAACCAACGCGGGCTTGAAACGCGTGGCCGCCGGTTCTCCCGATGTCAGTTATGACGAACTCTTGCATATCCGGCGGCGCTATATTGACCCTGCTTCCCTCAAGGCGGCGTGTGCGCAGGTTGTGAATGCGACGTTGGAAATCCGCAACCCGGACGTTTGGGGTACGCCGGGCACGACCTGTGCCGGGGATTCTACCAAGTTCGGGGCCTGGGACCGCAACCTGATGACGGAATGGCATGCACGCTATGGCGGGCGTGGCGTCATGATCTATTGGCATGTCGAGCGGCAGGCGACTTGCATTTATTCGCAGCTGAAACGCTGTTCGTCCTCCGAGGTAGCCGCCATGATTGAGGGCGTCTTACGGCACTGCACTGACATGGAAATCCAGCGGCAGTATGTAGACAGCCACGGACAAAGCGCTGTCGGTTTTGCTTTTTGCCATCTTCTGGGATTTGAGCTTGCGCCACGTCTCAAAGCCATCGCGCGCCAAAAACTCGCCCTTCCGAGTGCGGGTATGCGAGGGCAACTGCCTAATCTGTTGCCAATTCTGTCAGGCGTGATCGATTGGGGGGAAATCGAACGCCAGTATGACGAAATGGTCAAATACACCGCAGCCATGCAGCACGGGACGGCTGATCCCGAAGCCATCCTGCGCCGGTTCGCCCGATCCGATTTGATGCACCCCACCTACAAGGCATTGGCGGAGCTTGGCCGCGCCATCAAGACGATGTTCCTGTGCCGATACCTTCGGTCCGAGGCGTTCCGCCGGGAAATTCACGAAGGGCTGAACGTCGTGGAAAACTGGAACAGCGCCAACAGCTTCGTGTTCTTCGGCAAGGGCGGCGAAATCGCAACCAACCGTGTGCGGGACCAGGAAACCGCCGCGCATGCGCTGCACCTGTTACAGTCGTCATTGGTCTACGTGAACACGCGAATGGTGCAATCCGTCCTGCGCAACCCCAATGTGGTCGCACGCTTGTCCCCAGAGGACTATCGCGGCCTGTCACCGCTCATCTATCTACACATCAACCCTTATGGCCGCTTCGAGGTCGATCTGGATAAGCGGATCGATTTTGGACCCTTGGCCGCATAGAGGCGCTCATGGCTAAGAAAGAACCCCAGGTCCTACGACTGAAAGTCACCCTTGAAGATGTCGATCCCGCCCCGTGGCGGGAGATCGAGATCAGGTCGGACAAGACCCTCCCACACTTGCACGATGCCATTCAGGCGGCTTTCCTGTGGTACGATATGCACCTGTGGGATTTCGAGATTGGTGACCGTAAATACCAGATGAAAAACGAGGACTTCTGGAGCGAGCCGATGTTCGGCCCGCCGGTGATGGAGGTCACCACGAAGAAGCTGGAGTTCTTTTTGAACAAGAAGGTCCCGCCCGTGATCTACACCTACGATTTCGGGGATGACTGGGCGCATCGCGTTGAACTGGTCTCAAAGCGTCCAGTCGTGCCGAATGAACCTTTGCCGCGTTTTGTGGGCGGTCAGTGGGCAACCCCGCCAGAAGATATCGGAGGCCCGCCCATGTACGAAGTCTTCAAGGAAGCGCGTGGGGACGCGAAGCACCCAGAACACGATTGGGCGAAGGAAGCTGGATACGTTGACTGGGCTCATGATAAAATCCACGCCGATGCTGTCAGTGAGCAGTTCGCGAACCTGCAGAGGCAAAAGACACGGC
>JAVVFB010000336.1:0-2567 GCA_032251095.1 Roseovarius sp.
GCCAACCTCGAAGTCCATGTGCGGGCGCGCGCTGTGGCCGCTGCCCCCGGTGGTCAGCGCCTCGCCGAGATCGGCAGGCAGCGCGGCGCGCGTGCGCGGATCAACCAGCAGGGTTTCGGCGGCGATGCCCTCGGCATAGATGATCTGGTGGGCGTCAAACAGGATCTGGAAGTAATCCACGAAACCGCCGGATTCGCGCAGCACGCTATCGCCATTCACAAGGTGGCGCGCGCGCACCAGAACCTCGTGGCGCCCGGCGCCAAGCGCGTCAGAGCGTTGATAGATGAACAACCGGTGATCGGGGCTGACCAAGAGGTCGTTTTCATTGTGCAACGCGCCTGCGCGAATGCGGATCGGGGCAAAGTCACCAACCGCGCGCACGGTGGATTGCCCGATCCAGCGGATCGCCTGAGCGCCATCGTCGCGCGTCAGCACCATATCGCCAAGCGCAAGGTCTTCGACCCGACGCTGCGCACCCGAGGCCAGCGCGACGTGAGTGCCGCGCGAGAATGACACACAGGCCACCTGGGCAAATTTCTGCAAGGGCGTGTCACGATCCACCCCGACAAGCGCATAGCCTGTCTTGGGCACCATATGGGCCAGCGGCATGGCGTAGATATCAAGCACATCACCTGCGGCATCGACCTCGACCAGCACCAACAATTCGCTGGTGCGTCCGGTGCCCGACATCAGGGTAAGGCAGCAATCAAGATGCAGATGCGAGCCGGGCGTGCCCAATTCTGTATCCGCGGCGATCATGAACGGTCCCGCCCCATCAAGGATCAGGGACAGGCGATACTGTCGCGCCTGACCGCGCAATTCATAGATATCGTCAAGATCGAGCTCGCTTGCAAAGGACAGGGAATCGCCAAGATTGGCGCCACTTACAACACGCAGATCAACCGCCTGGAAAACAGGGACGGATTGCGCGGGGCGGGGGCTGGTCTTGGACATTCTGGCGGGCCGATTTGAAAAGGTGAGGCTGAAATACACGTCATATCCCAGTAGCTTAGAATTATGGCAGCATATGGTCAATGAGCAGGAGATTCTGATCCATGTCAGCGTGGGTAAAGCGCATTTCCGGGTCTCCGTCGAGGGGGCAAATCTGGCATTTGTCTGGTCATTCTAAGCTGGGCAGTGTTAATTCCGGGTTGAAATAAATCGGAGGTGCGACATGGACTTGGGGATTAAAGGCAAACGGGCGTTGGTATGTGCGTCGTCCAAGGGGCTTGGGCTTGGCTGTGCGCGGGCATTGGCCGAGGCGGGGGTAAACCTTGTGATGAACGCCCGCGGCGCCGAGGCGCTTGAGGCGGCGGCGGCGGCGATCCGCGCTGACTACGGCGTTGACGTGATCACGGTGGCCGCCGATGTCGCCACGGACGAGGGGCGCAAGCGCCTGCTCGCGGCGGCGGACGGCGTTGATATCCTGGTCAACAATGCCGGTGGTCCGCCGCCGGGCCTGTGGACCGATTGGGAGCGCGACGATTTCATCAAGGCGCTGGATGCCAACATGCTGGCGCCGATTGCCCTGATCAAGGCGCTGGTGCCGGGCATGATGGATCGCGGCTGGGGCCGGGTGGTGAACATCACCTCGCAATCCGTCAAGGCACCGATTGCCGTTCTGGGCCTGTCCAATAGCGCGCGCGCCGGCCTTACCGGCTATGTTGCGGGCACCTCGCGGCAGGTGGCGGGCAAGGGCGTGACCATCAACAACCTCTTGCCGGGCATCCATGCCACCGACCGTGCGGTCTCGCTTGATAAGGGCGTGACCGAGGCGCAGGGCATTTCAATGGAAGAGGCCAAGGCGCAACGTTGCGCGGGCATTCCGGCCGGGCGCTATGGCACGATCGAGGAATTCGGCGCGACATGTGCCTTTCTGTGCAGCACGCATGCGGGCTTTATCGTCGGGCAGAATATCCTGTTGGATGGGGGCGGTGTGAATGCCACGCTTTAAAGAATGATTGCACACCGCCCCGGCCCGGATTGCGGGCAGGGGCCTGTCGGTGCCATTCACGAAATCGTAGGTTGCGGTATTTCGACTGTTCGCTTTCCTGGAGGGCTGCTAGGCATCTTCCCAGTAAAATCGCAACGGGAGCGTATTTCAAATGCAAGCTATGATTATTATAGGGCTTTTCGGACTGGTGGTTGCCGCAAGCCTGGCCGTGTCGCCACGTCGCGCCACGATTGAAGGCTTCTTTGGCGGCGCCGGGGTGGATGGCCGCGCGCCGGGGATGATGGTCCTGGTGCTAAGCCAGGTCACCACCTGGATTTTCGCGCGCTCGCTTATGAATTCGGCGATCCTTGGTTATTTCTACGGCATTTGGGGCACGCTGGCCTATGCGGCCTATTACGCGTCTTTCCTGACCGGCGGGTTCATTGTCGGGCGCTTGCGGGCGGGCGGGGCGCGTTCGGTTCAGGATTGGCTTGGCGACAGTTTCGGCGGCGTTGGTGTGGCCTGTTACAATCTGGTGATCGGCCTGCGGCTTTTGTCCGAGGTGTTCGCCAATCTGCTGGTGGTCGGGCTGATCTTTGCCGCCACTCTGCCAGAGGTTGGCATGGCGCGCGAG
>JAVVFB010000337.1:0-2564 GCA_032251095.1 Roseovarius sp.
ACGGCAGGAAGTACCATTCCGGCACGATATGCGCAGGCGTCACAAGCGGGTTCGCCTCGATATAGTTATCGGGGTGGCCAAGGTAGTTGGGCATAAAGCCGACGATGGCAAAGAACACCACCAGGATCACCGCAAGGGCGAAGAGATCCTTGATCACGAAATAGGGCCAGAACGACACGGTATCCTTGTCGGCTTCGGCCTTGGTGCTGCGGCGCACGTCAACACCGGTCGGGTTGTTGTTGCCCGTGGTGTGGAACGCCCAGATATGCAGCGCGACCAGCGCGGCAATCACGAAAGGCAGCAGGTAATGCAGCGAGAAAAAGCGGTTCAGCGTGGGATTGCCAACCGCCGGTCCGCCCAAAAGCCAGGTCTGGATCGACTCGCCGATGAACGGGATCGCGCCAAACAGGCCGGTGATCACCGTGGCGCCCCAGAATGACATCTGTCCCCAGGGCAGAACATAGCCCATGAACGCGGTGCCCATCATCGCCAGATAGATCAGCATGCCGATGATCCATGTGATCTCGCGCGGGGCCTTGTAGGACCCATAATAGAGACCGCGGAAGATGTGCAGGTAAACGGCTACAAAGAACAGCGAGGCGCCGTTCATGTGCAGATAACGGATGAAATGCCCGCCATTCACGTTGCGCATGATGTGTTCGATCGACGCAAACGCCATATCGACCTGCGGCGTGTAATGCATCGCCAGGACGATCCCTGTAACGATTTGCAGCGCCAGACAGAAGGTCAGAACGATACCCCAGATCCACATCCAGTTCAGGTTCTTGGGTGTGGGGATCATGATGGTGTCATAAAGCAGCCCGACGATGGGAAGGCGCGAATGCAGCCATTTCTCAGCGTTCGTCTTGGGCTCGTAATGATCGTGCGGAATGCCGGACATAATTGTGTTTCCTTATCCCAGTTTGATCGTTGTTTCGTCAGCGAATTCGGCAACTGGAATCCACAGATTCTCTGGTGCCGGACCTTTGCGGATCCGCCCGGCCCGATCATAGTGCGACCCATGGCAGGGGCAGAACCAGCCGCCGAAATCACCGGCGCCATCGCCGATCGGAACACAGCCAAGATGGGTGCAGACACCAATCATGACCAGCCATTCACCGGCTTCGTCCAATGTGCGGTTCTGGTCCGACGCATCCAGCGACATATCGTTGCGATTCTGGGCGTTCTTGTCGATCAGATCGTCAAGCGGAACCGCACGGGCAGTTTCGATTTCTTCCGCAGTGCGGCGGCGAATGAACACCGGCTTGCCCAGCCATTTAACCGTGATCTGCGTGCCCGGCTCAACGCCGTCCACATCGACGCGAATAGAGGCGAGCGCCTGCACATCGGCCGAAGGATTCATTTGATTGACCAGCGGCCAGACAGCCGCACCAGTGGCAATGGCACCCGCACCTGCGGTGGCGTAGTAGAGGAAATCCCTACGGGTGCCTTCGTGATCGTCTGCGTGGGACACGAGGTTTACTCCATTTATCAGCGCCGTTACCGGCCTCATACGGGTTTCAGGCCGCAGGATTCCCGCAACCAATCTGAGGCGGTATTTAGCGGGGCTTTCAAGGGCAGTCCAGTGCGCAATGCCGCTGATTTGATCAAGGCGCGCAAGTGTCGCGCTTGAAATGCGGAAAAACCGAACCCAAAGGCGCCAAATGCGGCCCTGCCTACAGCGGCGCGGTCGCGATCATGCTGTCGCGCTTGGCGAAATCGGCATACCAATCGGCCAGGGCCTCATTGCCAACACGCCAGCCACGCGCATCATGGCGAAAATCAAGATAGCCAAGCGCACAGCCCACGGCGATATGGCTCATATCCAGAGGCCCCGCCAGATGGCTCATCCAGCGCGCATTTACCGCCGCCAGAGCGCGCGAGGCTTTTTGCCACTGGCCCTCGACCCAGGGCGCATATTGCATCTCTTTAGGGCGAAACCGCGCCTCATAGGTCATCGACAGGGCGGCCTCCATGATGCCCTCGGCGGTCGCCTCAAGCGTCAGCACATCCCAAAGCCGCGCTTGCGGGTACATCTTGCCCCCCGCGCGATCATCCAGATAGCGGGTGATCACCCGACTGTCATAGAGCGTCGGCCCATCCGCGCGCACCAGCGCCGGAATTTTACCCAAGGGATTGGCCGCCGCCGCCTCTGGGTCGGTGTCAAGCGGCGTGGTGGCAACCTCCACCACCTCGACATCGCCCAATTGCCCGGTCTCATGCATCAACACACGAACCTTGCGCACAAAAGGTGAAAGCGGCGAGAAAATCAGTTTCATGTCGGCGTCCCCTGCTAAACGGTCACCGCGACGTTAGGCACGCCTTCGGCGCCTGTCCAGTGCCCGCACACCAAACCCACCCGGCTTTCATCGTTCCATAAATACTCATCCCGACATCGCGCGGCGCGCACGCAAGAGCGCGACAAGCCGCCCCGCTCAGGCCGCCGTCAATTGCGTGCCGCGCAGGCCCGTCACCCGTGCCGAAACGATCTGACCCTCGGGGTGATCACTGGCGAAACTGACCTCGGTGAACTGCTCGGTCCGCCCCATGCGCGGGCTTTCCAT
>JAVVFB010000338.1:0-2541 GCA_032251095.1 Roseovarius sp.
GACCTTGCCGCGCGATGCTGCGCGAGGACGTTGAAGAGCGCCCTGACCGCTCCGATCGGCGTGCCGTCGACCCGGTTGAGGCCGACGAGGCGATCCACCGAGGCCGCTGCGGCGGCCGCATCAACCGTCACCTCACCCCCATAGAATACGAATTTCGAGGGCCTGTGGCGCAAAGCCGGGCCCTGTGCAACACGCGTGGATTTTGTCGCGGATCTTTTGGCCGCAGGGGTCGAAGCGCCGGCCGGGGCGGCGAAATCGGTGCCCAGAAGCATCCCGGCAAGGCGCGCGCTTTCGCTGCGTGCCGGTTCGGCAAAGCGGCTTATTTCCGTGCTGATGCGGCGGGTCCAGGCATCGACGTCCAGGTCAAGGTCGCGACCGTGTAGCTTGGCGGCACTTTGCAGGCAATCGAGCGTGATCAGCACCAGCGAGGTGCAATGGACAGGCGGGCGGCATTGCCAGGGGTCCTGTGCGGTCTCTGTGATGAATTTCGAATATTCGGTGCCCTCGACCGCGCCGCCCGATTTGGCAATCTTCTGCCCCGCCGCCGCGTGCGACACCGGTCTGGATGATCACATCCGGCTTCGTCTCCCAGAGCACCTCTTGCGTGGTCAGGATATCGCCGCACCCTCGATCACTGAACGTGAAGGTGAGTTGGCGCGAGCTTTCCGCATGCGACGTCTGGGCTGCATTTGGCGCTTGCTGCTGCGGGTGTTGGCCCGGGCGACGAGGTTATTATTGGACCGGATGTGACCTGGATCGCATCCATGGCCCCGGTTTTCTACGTGGGGGCGACGCCCGTATTGGTCGATATCCTCGCTGATACGTGGTGCATTGACCCCGATGCGGTCGAAGCGGCGATTACCCCGAAAATCAAGGCGATTATCGGTGTCGATTTATATGGTTCAATGTGCGATTGGAAACGGCTGCGATCCATCGCTGAGCGACATAATCTTGTGTTGATAGAGGACGCCGCTGAAGCGCTTGGATCCACCTATGACGGACGCATGGCAGGCAGCCTCGGCGACATGGCAGTATTTTCTTTCCACGGGTCCAAGACAATCACGACCGGTGAGGGCGGCATGATCGTAACGGACGACCCGCTGTTGTTTGAGCGTATACAGAAACTGCGCGATCATGGTCGCCCCCCAGGCGACCGATTTTTTCTCAACGACGAGATTGCGTTCAAATACAAGATGAGCAGTGTGCAGGCCGCATTGGGTATCGCGCAAATGGAGAGACTGGATGCCCTTATCGCACACAAACGGCAGATTTTCCGTTGGTATCACGAGCGTCTGGAGAGGTTTGCAGATCTGCGTCTCAACGCGGAACCCTATAACGTTGAAAACTCATTCTGGATGGTCACCGTTGTGCCCGGATTTGATGAGGCGCCGGATAAGTTCACGCTTCAGGCGGCGCTTGCCGATCGAAACATTGATAGCCGCCCCTTCTTCTCGCGTCTGAGCAGCCTGCATGCATTTGATGGTTTGCCGGAATGCAAGCGCTTCTTGTCCCCCTCGCCTCATGCTCTTCAGGCCTTGCGCCAAGGCATCAACTTGCCCTCGGGCTACAATATGACCGAGGAGTTGGTGGAAAGGGTATGCCGTGAATTGACGAAAATACTTAGGATAACCAACACCTGAAAACGACTTGTTTCCAGCGCCTGCGGTTCAAGACCGCGCGCGCCTTGCAACCAGACGGCTTGCGCCACAAGCGATTGCCATCATGCCCTTGGCATCCTTGAGCAGGAAACAGGCCCGGTCCGCCAGAAGCAGCCGGGCGGTCTTTCGTCAAGGTTCTCGTGCGGTGCCCCGGTGGGGCGCATCTTTGTCTTTCGCTCGCCCTGCAAATCGCGCTATGGGACGGTCATGTTTTCACCTTCCTCCCTCTCGGATCTGCGCGATGCTGGTTTTGACCAGATCATCGACGTGCGCAGCCCCGCCGAATTTGCCGAGGATCACGTGCCGGGGGCGATCAACCTGCCGGTGCTTGACAACGAAGAGCGCGCGCGCGTCGGCACCATCTACAAGCAGGTTGCGCCGTTTGATGCGCGCAAGATCGGCGCGGCGCTGGTGTTCCACAATGCTGCGCGCCATATCGAGACCGCGCTTGCAGACCGCGACGGCGGATGGAAGCCGCTTGTTTATTGCTGGCGCGGCGGACAGCGATCCGGGTCATTTGCATGGATGCTGCGTGAAATCGGCTGGCGCGCGCAGACCATCGAAGGCGGCTACAAGACCTATCGCCGCCTTGTGGTCAAGGCGCTTTACGACGAGGCGGTGAACGTGCCGCTGGTCCGGCTTGGCGGCTATACCGGCACGGCCAAGACTGAAATCCTTGCGCGGCTCGGGGGGCTTGGGGTGCAGGTGCTTGACCTTGAGGCCCTGGCGCGGCATCGCGGCTCGCTTCTGGGGGGGCTGGACGTGCCGCAGCCAAGCCAGAAAGGGTTCGAGACCGCCCTTGCCGCGGCGCTCGATACGCTTGATCCGACCCGCCCCGTCGTGGTCGAGGCCGAAAGCAGCAAGATCGGATCTATCGTGCTGC
>JAVVFB010000339.1:0-2537 GCA_032251095.1 Roseovarius sp.
CGAGGCCAACGCGCCACTTTACCAGATCGACACCGCCACCTATGAGGCCAATGTGCGACAGGCCCGCGCCGGCGTGACACAGGCCGAGGCCCAGTTGCGCTCGGCCGAACGCGAGGCAAAGCGCCTTCAGGAATTGCAGGCGCGCAACGTGGCCAGCCAACAGGCCTTGGATGAGGCGACGACAACCCGCGATTCCGCCTCTGCCGGGCTGGAACTGGCGCGCGCGCAGTTGAATTCCTCTGAAATCGAGCTGTCGCGCACCACAATCCGGGCGCGGCTTTCGGGGCGCATCGGTCTGTCACAGACAAGCCAGGGCGCGCTTGTAACCGCCAGCCAGGCCGAGCCGCTGACGGTGATCCGCAGGATCGACCCGGTCTATGTGGATGTGACACAATCGGCGGCCGATCTGCTGCGGTGGCGGCGCGGCGAGACCGAGCGCGCCCTTGCCGGGGCCGATGGTACCGTGCGCCTCAAGCTGGCGGATGGGTCGATCTATTCCGAAACCGGCCAGTTGAAGGCCGCAGAGCCGAACGTTGACCCGCAAACCGGGGTGGTCACCCTGCGGATGGAGTTTTCCAATCCTGACATGCTGTTGTTGCCGGGGATGTATGTGCAGGTCGATCTTCCGGTCGAAGTGGCCGAGAACGTGTTTCTTGTGCCGCAAGAGGGCGTGGTCCGCGACCGGCGCGGGCGACCGCTTGCCTGGGTGGTCAATGGCGACGGGGTGATCGAGGCGCGCGAGATTACCATTCTTCAGGACCGCGGCAGCGATTGGGTCGTCGATAATGGCCTTGAGGCGGGTGAAAAGGTCATCGTGGCGGGGTTTCAGAAAACCGCGCCGGGGGCAACCGTTGCCCCGCAAGAGCGCGCCACCGCAAGCGCGCCCTCTGAATAATCCAAAGGCCGAGGGGCGCATAGCATGGCACGTTTTTTCATTGATCGCCCGGTCTTTGCATGGGTCATTTCAATCCTGTTGATGGGGGTCGGCATTCTTGCGATCCGCATTTTGCCGGTGGCGCAATACCCGCAGATCGCGCCGCCTTCGGTGACGATTTCGGCCAATTACCCCGGTGCCTCGGCCAATACGGTGGCCAATACGGTCACCCAGGTGATCGAACAACAGATGACCGGCCTTGATGGCTTGCGCTATTTCTCGTCAAGTTCGACCTCGTCGGGCAGCGCGCAGATCGTTCTGACCTTCGAGACCGGTACAGACGCCGATATCGCGCAGGTTCAGGTGCAAAACAAGCTTGGTCAGGCGAGCCCGCTTTTGCCCGAGATCGTACAGCGGCAAGGCATCACGGTCGAGAAATCCTCGGCCGGGTTCCTGATGGTGATCGGGTTGATCTCTACCGATAACGCGCTCGAACAGGTCGATCTGTCGGATTACCTCGTCTCCAACCTCGTGGATGAGTTGAGCCGCATTCAGGGCGTTGGTTCGATCAATGTGTTTGGCGGGCAATACGCCATGCGGATCTGGCTTGATCCGGCCAAGCTTGCGGCGTTTGAATTGACGCCCTCGGATGTCGTCGCCGCCGTTTCGGCGCAAAACGCCCAGATCTCGGCGGGGTCTTTCGGGGCGCGCCCCACGGTCGAGGGGCAGCAATTGAATGCGACGATCACCGCGCAATCGCTGCTCAGCACGCCGCAGGATTTCCGCCAGATCGTCTTGCGCGCCGAAACCGATGGCGGGCTTGTGCTGCTTGACGATGTGGCGCGGGTCGAAATCGGGGCGGAAAACTATGCCACCTCGGCGCGGTTCAACACCGATCCTGCCGCAGGGATGGCGATCACGCTGGCGCCGGGATCGAATGCGCTTGATACCGCGCAAGAGATCAAATCGCGCATGGCCGAGTTTGCCCGCTTCTTTCCCGAAGGCGTCAAATACGTCATCCCTTATGACACCACGCCGTTCGTGACGATTTCCATCGAAGAAGTGGTGAAAACCCTGTTCGAGGCAATCGGCCTTGTCTTTCTGGTGATGTTCCTGTTCCTGCAAAACCTGCGCGCGACGCTTATCCCGACGCTGGCGGTGCCGGTGGTCTTGCTGGGCACATTCGGCGTGCTGGCGGTGGCGGGGTTTAGCATCAACACGCTGACGATGCTGGCGATGGTGCTGGCCATCGGCCTGTTGGTGGATGATGCCATCGTGGTGGTCGAAAACGTCGAACGCATCATGGAGGAAGAGGGGCTTTCGCCGCGCGAGGCGACGTATAAATCCATGGGGCAGATCAGCGGCGCGCTGATCGGGATCGCGCTTGTCCTGTCGGCGGTGTTCGTGCCGATGGCGTTCTTTCCCGGCTCGACCGGGGTGATCTATCAACAATTCGCGATCACCATCGTCTCGGCCATGGCGCTGTCGGTGGTGGTGGCGATCACGCTGACGCCGGCACTATGCGCGTCCTTGCTCAAGCCCAAGGGCCATGCCCCGGCGCGCGGACCGTTCGCATGGTTCAATACAGGGTTTGGCAAGCTCACCAATGGCTATGGTGGCACGGTGGGCTGGTCGGTGCGCCGGCCGGTGCGGGTCTTCGTGG
>JAVVFB010000033.1:0-18732 GCA_032251095.1 Roseovarius sp.
CAAGATGTCCACTATCGATGGTGGACACTATCACCCAATCCATCACCCAGGCAGGGCAGTCAGACCGGACGGATACCGCCCACCCTGCGCGTCGCAGTTTGCAAAACCGCCTGCACCGGCATGCCGGGGACAAGCTCAAGATCGTCAAGCTTGCCCAGTTCTTCGGGTGGGATCGCAACAGCGACGCGGTAAAGCGACAGGCCCGAGGCCTCATCCTGGATTGAGGTGGGCGAGATATCTGTCACGCTGCCAATAAGTTCTGGCGTTGGGCGCTGCGGCGTGACACTGGCGCAACCTGAGCCGAATCTTGATGAGCGTCGGTCGCAGATGTAGCGTTGGGTTTCAGCGCAGCCGCAACAGATCAAGCGCGGCGGCATGCAAATCCGGATTGGCCGCCATCAGCACCGTTTCGAATTGACCTGTGTCGCCAAGCGCCTCGCCGTTCCAATCACTCACGATGCCGCCGGCCCCCTGGATGATCGGGATTTGCGGCACGATATCATAGTCAAACAGGTTCGCCTCGACCAGGATATCGACCATGCCAAGCGCCAAGAGCCCGGCCGCATAGCAATCATGCGAATAGCGTGTGATCGCCGCCGCCGAGGCAAGCCGATCGAACGCCCCCGCCTGCGCGGCAGAAAATTGTTCACGCGCCGAGGTATAGAGATTGGCCTGTGCAACCTCTGTGACGTCACTTGTTGCAACCGGAGTATTGCCAAGGGTCGTCACCTGCCCCGCAATCCCAAGCCAGCGTTCGCGGGTGATCGGCTGATCAATGACGCCAAGGACCGGCCTGCCGCGATACTTGAGACCGATCTGCGTGCCAAAACACAGCGAGCCGGACATGAAGGATTTGGTGCCGTCAATCGGATCAAAGATCCAGCACCAGTCGGCCTCGGGGTTTTGCACACCATATTCCTCGCCGCGTATCCCGTGGTCGGGAAAACTGGCACTTACCAGATTGCGCATCACCCTTTCCGCTGCGCGGTCGGCGATGGTCACCGGGCTGTCATCGGTCTTTGAAACGATATCAAGCCGGGTGCGAAAGTGCTTTCGCACAATCGGACCTGCGGCATCGGCCAGTTCATGCGCCAGTGCCACGAAGTCGGCCGGGCAGCCCCCCTCACTCATGATGCCAGCGCCCGGTCACGTGCCGCGGTTTCGATCTGGGCCAAAAGCGCGCGCACCGTGGCGACCTGCGCCGTTGCCTCGGCCTTTTCCCGGATCAGGCGCGCGGCAATGTCTGCCTCTGCGACATCGGTCAGGCTGGCGGTTCGAAACCCGATCAGCGGGTCGCTTTCTTCATCGGGAAAGCGCATCGCCGGGGCAAAATAGTCCACCTCTTCCTCAAGCGCGAAAGCGGTGACCTGTGCGCGCTCTTCCCCCAGCAAAAGCAACCCGACCAGAAGGTCGGCGAACGGGATATGGCCGGTGCCGCTGACACAGCCCATCTGCGCCCAGCCCCCGCGATCTGGCACGACAAAGCAATCTTTGATGTGAACTTCGGTGATGTGAGCGGCTTGCCGGCGCAGCGCCTCGAGCGGGCGTTCATGGGCGTTGATCATATTGCCGAAATCAAACAGCAGCGACAGGTTGGGATCACCCACCTGCCGCACGATATCAACCAGCTCGCAAGAGGTCAGATCTTCGTGCTGCTCCAGCGTGACACGCAATGCCCGCCCGGCATCAAGCGTTTGAAGCTGTCTCAGATCCGCAATCGTCGTGGCAATGATGCGAGACACCCGCGCCTCGTATCTGGGGTAACAGCGCACCGAGGTGGCGCCGGTCGCCCCTGCGATCTCGATCAACCGGGCCAGAGCCTCGGGCCGGGTTTCGCTGATTTCAATATGCACCTCAAGCCCAAGCTGTGCCGCCCGTTCGCCAAAGGCATGGCGCAGCTCGGGGCGCGCCAAAAGACTGTTTTCCTCGCCATCCTCGACATGGATCTTGACCCCTTTCAGGCCATGGCTGGCCGCGAAGTCAAGCAAATCCACGGGCATCATGCCCCCGAAGCGAAAGTTGAGGTGGAAGGAATAGGCATGCGCAAAAAGCGGCGCGGCGGCGGCGCGCGCGGCAAGCGTTCTTGCCCTCTGCGCAGGCATCTGCGCTATGCCTGCACGCCAGGTGTCGCGGTCAGGTTCAAGAAAGGCAGAGGGCGCGATCAATGCTGCATCTCCCGGCGGCGTTCACGTTCGCGAAACACCGCATAGACCGTTGCGAAAAAGATGGTCAGGATGATGAACAGAATCCCGATCACGTTGATTGTCGGGCTCAACCCAAAACGCATCCGCGAGCCGATTTCCGTGACCAGCGTATGCTGTCCGCCGATTGAAAAGATTGTCGTATTGTAATTCTCGAACGATTGCAGAAAGGCAATCACCGAGGCCGTCACGATTGTGGGCTTGAGAAACGGCACGGTAATCTGGCGAAACGCCTGCGCATGGGTGGCACCAAGGTCAAGGGCGGCCTCTTCAAGGCTCATGTCCTGACGTTGCAAGCGCGCCATGAACATCAGCATCGCATAGGACGCCACAAAGGTGGATTGCGCCATGATGGCCGTGAACAAACCGCCGCTGACCCCAAGATTGCGCCAGAATATCACCGTCGAAATCCCAAGGATGATCCCCGGCGTCAACAGCGGCGAGACCATGATCGTGTAAAGGATACCAGTATAGCGCGATTGAAGCCGCGTCACCAGGAACGCCCCGGCCAATCCCTGCGGCAAGGCAATGGCGATGACACAGACCGCAATGATCACCGAATTGGCCAGGCCCGACCACATCCGCTCGTCGCGGGCCAGTTCGCCGAACCACTTGAGGGTGAACCCGCGCCAGACGGTGATCGACGGCTGGGAATAATCGTTGAACCCGGCCACCACCATGATGATGAGCGGAAAGAACATGTAGAAAAAGAAAATGCCCATATAGATGCGCAGCACCAGACGGCTTTTGGGATCGGTTGAAATCTGGGCCTGCGCGCTCATTTCGCGATATCCTGTAAACGAACCTTCAAAAACTTCATCATCAGAAAGATGAAGACCACGCAGACCGCCAACAGGGTAAAGGCATAGGCCGCCCCCGCGTTCCAATTGGTGGATTCGAAGAACTTGTTGTAAATCAACTGGGTGAACCACGGATCGGCGGTGCCGCGCGTCATGATATAAGGCACCGCGTAAGAACCGGCCGACAACATGAAGGTCATGATGCACCCGACGGCGATACCGGGGCGGGCATGGGGCAAGACCACCTTGGTATGAATGCTCCAGGTGCCGGCACCAAGGTCTTTGGCGGCCTCGATCTGGTTGGCGTCAAGGGTTTCAATCGTGTTGTAGATCGGAAACACCATGAACAGGACATAGGCATAGACCATCGCCACAAAGACGCCCGATCCGCTCTCCAGAAACGGCACCGGCTCGAACCCGAACACCCCAAGCAGGGTATTCGCCAGACCGTTGTAATTCAGGATCATCTGCCAGGCGAAAATGCGCAGCAATTCGTTGATCGCATAGGGCACCGTCAGCGCCAGCATGATCATCGCAGCGCGCCCGGGCGGCGCCAGTTTGGCCACCGTATAGGCAATCGGATAGCACAGGCAAAACGCGATGGCCGTCACCGCAAGCGACGCCACCACCGTCTTGGCGAAAATCGCCAGATGCGCCGCGCCCATAAGGCGGTAATTATCGGTCGAATACACCTTGCGCGGCGTTGTTTCCTGCGCCTCAAGGCCGTCGATCTCGGCGCTCAAGCGGGCGATGTTTTCGTCAAATTCGGCCAGGGCGCTGTCGCGCTCGCCGGATGGCGGCTTGTCCTCCATATCCATCTTGTCGAGTGTCAGGATATCAATCCGGTTATAAAGCCGGTCAATGCGCGCCGAAATCTCGGCCCCGCCTTCGCCCTGTTCCATCCGCCAGAGCGATTGCTCGATCATGATAAGTTGCGGCCCGGCAATCAGGCCAAATATCCACGTCCCTGCCAAAAGCAGGATCACCGCCGTCATCGGCCCCCCGAAAGAGCGCAGGAGGTTATTCATCCGACAAGCTCCCCTCGGCCATCACAACCGCCGCATCGGGCGAAAACCCAAGATCGAGCCGGTCCCCGGCACCATAGCTCTTGCCATTGACATTGGTCTGGTGAATCGCGAATTCATGATCGCCGCAATGGGCATGAAGGTTGGCGAACGGCCCTTCCAGATCGCGGCGCAAAAAGGTCGCGTCAATCGCGTTTTCCGGTTTGGCCCCGCTGGCGGAAATCTCCATCCGTTCCGGGCGTACGAACAACATCGCCCTGTCCCCCGGCCCGAGGGCGTGGCTGTTGCGGGCGCGAAACCGGCCAATCTCGCTCTCCAGCGTGGCATAGCCATCAGCGACCGCGCCAATCCGGCCACGCACAAGGTTGGCCTCGCCCACGAACGTGGCCACAAAGGGGTTGGCGGGCTCTCCATAAACCTGATCGGCCGTGCCGACCTGTTCGATCCGGCCCTTGTTCATGACCGCCACGCGATCCGACATGGTCAGCGCCTCACCCTGATCATGGGTGATATAAACGAATGTAATTCCCGTGCTTTTTTGAATTTGCTTGAGCTCGGCGCGCATATGCTGGCGCAGCTTCAGATCGAGCGCCGACAGTGGCTCATCCAGCAGCAAGACCGCAGGCTCGACCGCAAGGGCACGGGCAATCGCCACGCGCTGCCGCTGCCCGCCTGAAAGCTGGCCCGGCGTTTTATAGGCCTGTTCGGACAAGGCCACCGTTTCAAGCAGTTCAAGCGCGCGCGCCTGCCGCTTGGGTTTGGACCAGCCGCGCATATGCAACCCAAAGGCGACGTTTTCCCACACCGTCATAAGAGGGAACAGCGCGAGGTTCTGAAAGATAAGCGATGTGGGGCGATTGCTTGGGCCGATCCCGGCCATGGACTCGCCGCCGATCAACAGATCGCCGGTGGTTTGCTGCAAAAACCCCGACAACATCCGAAGCAAGGTCGTCTTGCCACAGCCGGACGGCCCGAGGATCGAAAAGAACTCGCCGGCATTGATCGTAAGATCAAGCGGGTGGACGGCCGTAAAGTCATCAAATTTCACAGATGCCTGTTTCAGGGTTATTTCTTTGCCGCGCATTTGAGACCTATTTTCAAAAAAAGATTGCGGCGCGGAAGCGATTGCCCCGCGCCGCGAATGTTCAGATATTCGTCAGCTTTTCGGAATATTCCTGACGCACGCCCGAGAACCACGGCGTGAACATCGGCCACCACCATAGGTTGTCAATCGCGCCCTCGGGATAGGCAAAGGCAAAGGCGTCCTTGCTGGCCTCGCTCAGATGCTGTTCCGATCCGACCGCCGCCGAGTTATAGCCGGTATTGTTGGCGAACATCCCGCCGCCTTCGGGCGACAGAAGGAAGTTGATCAACTCATATGCCTGATCAATATTCTCGGCCCCCGACGGCACCGCAACCGTATCCATCCAGCCAAGCGCGCCCTCTTTGGGGGCCGCATAGCGCCATTTGGCATCCACATCGGTGTGCAGCTTGATGCCCGTGGTATCCCAGGTCTGACCAATCGAGCAGCCGGAATCGGTAAACGCCCCGGTGGCCTCGGTCGCATTGTTCCAATAGGCGCCGATATTGCCTTTGTGCTTGGCCGCGAAGGCCAGACAGCCATCAAAGATCCGGCGCGTGTCGGCCTCGGTTTCATAAAGGTCCATCGCCCGGTTCGATGGCAGCTCGCCGGTGGCATCGAGATAGATCGCAAGGCTGACAAGAACCGACTTCTGGCGCGCCGCGACTTTTCCGTCAAGACCATCGGCCCACAGATGCGCATAGGATAGTTCACCGGGGGCCACGGAATGCACCGCGCTGTCATAGGTGATGCCTTCGGTGCCCCAGCTGAACGGGATCATGTAGCGCTTGCCGCGATGCGCCGCACCAAGACGCAGCGAGTTGCGCCAGAGCGCCGATTGCACCCGATCAACCTTGAGGCGGCTTTCGTCGATTTCCGCCAGCAGATCGCCCTCGTCATAGTTCGGGCGCGTGTCAACCGAAGGGAAAATAACGTCAAACCCCTTGCCGCCAGCGGCGCGCAGCTTGCTTTGGGCTTCCTCGTTGGACCCATAGGTCGAAACATTGACCTTGATGCCGGTTGCCTTGGTAAAGCTCTCGACAAGGTTGTCCTGCATGTAATCGCCCCAGGCAAAAACATTGACCTCGCCAGACGAGGCGAACGCCGCCTTGCCAAGGAAGGGGGTTGCCAGCGCTGTCGTCCCGAGGATGGTCAGCGCCTTGCGACGGCCGATAAGGCCCTGTGGACTGCGGTTTTTGCGTTGATTAGCGTCCATCATATTTTCCTTTGCTATGATTCCGATAGAGAAGACTCTTCTGGGTGGAGTGTGACAATCGCGCGACATTTATAATGCTACACACAATTTCTGTCCTTCTTTCATGTTTTTGTCACGCCTTAAGAATCCACCTTCCGGATCGGATCACGGCTGCGCTGCCGGGTTTCCCGATTGGGGGCCAATGGAATCTCGACATGGGATGCCGCCAACGGGTCGCGGCCCCGCACCAGATCGGCGGCGCAATCCGCGCCTTTGAATGGGGTATCGAGCGGTTCAAGACCGAGGTCATCAACCAGGTCAGCCCATGGAAATCGAGGCGCAAAGTCGAGTGCCCCCCCTCAGATGGGTCGATTGGTGTAACAACCGCCGACGGCTCGACCCATTGGATACATCCTGCACCCAAAAGCAGAAGAGGCGTGTCGCATGCAAACCTGATCACACGCGATATGGTCGCCGGAAAAATGAACAAATCACCCTCCGGTGACCCCGCATCAGTTCAGCCGTGCCGCTCAGGTCTCTGCCGAAAGTTGATAGCCCGGCGCAGCCACGGCCTGAACGGTGGTGATCGGATCGTTTCCGATCCAGGTGGTACGTTCGATCACCAGCAGCGCGTCGCCTGGCTTGGTCGCAAGATGCTCGGCACTCTCGCCCTCGGCCGTCATGGCGTAAAACCGCACATCAACGCGGCTATAGGGTTTGTTGCGCACCAGCCATTCATTGGCGCTTTCACGGGTCAGATCAATGCCGAGAATGCCGGGTGTCGATCTTGTATCAATCCAACGGTCCTCGAAGATAAAGGGGCGATTGTCCGCCAGATGCAGCGCCTTGGCATGCAGCATCCGGGCGGGTTGCTGAATGCCGAACCGCGCCATCACCGACATCGGCGAGTCCTCCATCGTCTGGCTGACCAATTGATAGTCATATTTGCTGCCGCGCTGCTCGATCTCGCGGCGGGTGATGGGAATGTCAAAGGTGGCGCGGGTGACGGGATCGGTCCTGACATGGGTGCCGCCCTTGCGCTTGCGCTCGACCAGACCCATCTGCGACAGGTCCTGCATCGCGCGATGCACGGTGGTGCGCGCACAGCCCAACTCGGCCGCGATATCTTCGTCACGCGGCAGCTTGTCACCGGGCGCGTAGGTTCTGTTGAGAATACGCGCCCGGATTTCCTCACGGATATCGGTCCAGGCCCGTCGCGTTGGCGCGCTCAAATGTTGGTCTCCAGCTGTTGCATCACGGTCTTGAACTTTTCCACTATGGCATCGCGCCGGATATGGCGACCCTGCTGCACCACATGGCGCCCCGCGCTCCAGACCTCGCGAATACAGGCCTGACCGCCACCGCCGAAGATCAGGCTGTCAAGAGCCGCATCGCCCTGCCGATTGCAAAGCCATTGATTGTCGTCGTCAAGCCCCACCAGATCGGCCCACGCGCCGGTTTCGATCCGGCCACTCTGGCGTCCGCCCGCCTGCGCGCCGCCTTTGGCCGCGGCCTCGAACAGAACCCGCCCGGTCGAGCGGTCCTGCGTCGCCAGAGCCGCACGCGACAGATCACGCAGACGTTGCGAATACTCCAGCGTCTTGAGTTCCTCGAACAGCGATATCTGGACGTCAGAGTCAGAGCCAAAGCCGATTGTCCCGCCCTGCCCCAGATAGCGCGTGCCGTTGAAAATCCCGTCGCCGAGGTTCGATTCGGTCAGCGGGCAAAGCCCCGCCACGGCGCCCGTCGCGGCAAGGGCATCGGTCTCGGCCCCGGTCATCTGGGTACAGTGGATCAGGCACCAGCGCGCGTCTACCGCGTGATTGGCCAACAACCATTCCGTGGGGCGCGCGCCAAGATGGGCCAAAACCTCATCCACCTCGGCAACCTGTTCGGCAAGATGCATGTGGATCGGGCCGCTCTGCGCCTCTGCCAGAACCGCCGATAGACCGACAGGATCGACCGCCCGCAAGGAATGCGGCGCGAGGCCCGAGGTATAATCCTTCGGACCTGCCGCCGCCGCCGCCACGGCACCTTCATGCAGGCGCAAAAACCGCTCGGGGTCATTGCCAAAGCGCTTTTGCCCGCCATTGAGCGGGCGCAGATCGCAGCCGCCAAATTGATACTGCACCGGCAGAAGGGTCAGGCCGATGCCCGATGCCGTGGCCGCCGCAACGATGCGCTCTGACATTTCGGCAAGGTTGCCATAAGGTACGCCGCCCACGTCATGATGCAGGTAATGAAATTCGGCGACCGCGCCATAGCCTGCCTCAAGCATCTCCATGAACACGAGCGCGGCAATCGCCTCGACATGCTCTGGCGAAAGCTGATCAAGGAAGCGGTACATCAACCGCCGCCAGCTCCAGAAGCTGTCGCGCGGGTCGGGGCCACGCGCCTCGGTCAGCCCGGCCATGGCGCGCTGAAACGCGTGGCTGTGCAGGTTCAGCGGTGCCGGCAACAACAGCCCCACATGATGCGTCGGCGTGTTTACCTGCGCACCGAGGGAGGCGATTCGCCCGCCTGCATCGACCGTGATCTCAAGGTCGCTCTGCCAACCCTGCGGGGTAAGCGCTTGCTTTGCATGAATTACCTGCACAGAAACAACTCCGTTGACATTATTAAGTAACTACATATTAATATTAAGTGCGCTTTATTACAAGGACTCTTGATGCCCCTCTCTTATGTCATGACCGGCCTGAGCGCCGCCCTGATGGATCAAGACGCTGGCTATGGCCTTGTGCCGGATGCCGCGATTGTCGTTGCTGACGGCCTCATTGATTGGGTCGGCCCGGCCTCGGACCTGCCTGCCGATTACGCCGCGTTTGAGCGCAAGGGCTTTGACGGCCGTCTTGTCACGCCGGCCCTGATCGACTGTCACACCCATATCGTGCATGGCGGCAACCGCGCCCGAGAATTCGAGATGCGGCTGAACGGCGCGGGTTACGAAGAGATCGCGCGCGCCGGCGGGGGCATCGTTTCGACCGTTGCGGCAACGCGCGGCGCCAGCGAAGATGACCTGCTGGCAAGTGCCCTGCCCCGTGTGGATGCCCTGATCGCCCAAGGCGTCGGCACGGTCGAGATCAAGTCCGGCTATGGCCTGGACCGCGACACCGAACTCAAGATGCTGCGCGTGGCGCGCGCGCTTGGCCGGGAACGCCCCATTCGCGTGGTGACAAGCTTTCTCGGGGCGCATGCGGTGCCTGCGGGCGCGCAGGCCGACGACTATATCGACAGGGTCTGCCTGCCAACGCTCGAGGCCGCCCATGCGGCGGGACTGGTCGATGCGGTGGACGGGTTTTGCGAGGGCATCGCCTTTGACACCGCCCAGATTGCGCGGGTCTTCGACAAGGCGCGCGCCCTTGGCCTGCCGGTCAAACTCCATGCCGAACAGCTCAGCCATATCGGCGGCACGGCTCTGGCGGCTGACTATGGCGCCTTGTCCGCCGATCACGTGGAATATGCGAACGCCGCTGACGCCGACGCCCTTGCCAAGGCGGGCACCGTCGCCGTTCTTCTGCCCGGCGCGTTCTATACCATCCACGAAACCCAGGCGCCGCCGGTTCAGGCGTTTCGCGATCATTGCGTCGCGATGGCCGTGGGCACCGACTGGAACCCCGGCTCTTCCCCCCTCGGCTCGATCCTGCTGGCGATGAACATGGCCTGCACCCTGTTCCGCATGACCCCGGCCGAGGCCTTGGCCGGAACCACACGCAACGCCGCCCGCGCGCTTGGCCTGAGCGATTGCGGCATGATCGCGCCGGGGCAACGCGCCGATCTTGCCGTCTGGAATGTCAGCGATCCGGCGGAATTATCTTACGGCATCGGCATCAACCCGCTGCATGCCCGCATTTTTGGAGGTGTCGCATGACCCAGACCCAGATCCTGACCCCCGGCGTCGCGACGCTGGCAGAGCTTGAAACCCTCTGGCGTACAGACGGCCCGATCCGGCTTGACCCAGAGGCACGCAGCGCGGTCAACGCCGCTGCCGCGCTTGTCGAAAGCGCCTCAAGCGGCGGTACCCCCGTTTATGGCATCAATACCGGCTTTGGCAAACTCGCCTCGGTGCGGATCGCGCCCGAAGATACCGAAACCCTTCAACGCAACCTGATCCTGTCGCATTGCTGTGGCGTGGGCGAGCCACTGGAGCCTGCGACCACCCGCCTGATGATGGCGCTCAAGCTGTTGTCGCTGGGGCGTGGCGCCTCGGGCGTCCGCTGGGATATCTGCGCGCAGATCGAGGCGATGCTGGCGCATGGCGTTCTGCCGGTGATCCCGGTGCAGGGCTCGGTTGGGGCCTCGGGCGATCTTGCGCCGCTGGCGCATATGGCGGCGGTGATGATCGGGCAAGGCGAAGCGACCTATCAAGGGCAAACGATGGCGGGTGGCGCGGCCCTCGCCAAGGCCGGGCTTGCCCCGGTCGTGCTTGGCCCCAAGGAAGGTCTTGCGCTGATCAACGGGACACAGTTTTCGACCGCGCTCGCGCTTGTCGGGCTGTTCGAGGGATGGCGCGCCGCGCGCGCGGCGGTGGTGACATCGGCCCTCTCGACCGATGCGATCATGGGCTCGACCGCGCCGCTCAACCCGGCCATTCACGCCCTGCGCGGGCATCAAGGCCAGATCGAGGTCGCCGCCGCCATGTCGCACCTGCTTGATGGCAGCGTGATCCGCGACAGCCACCGCGAGGGCGACGCGCGCGTGCAAGACCCCTATTGCATCCGCTGCCAGCCACAGGTGACAGGCGCGGCGATTGACCTGTTGCGCTTTGCCGGGCGCACCCTTGAAATCGAGGCCAATGCCGTCACCGACAACCCGCTGGTGATTGCACAGACCGGCGAGATCCTCTCGGGCGGCAATTTTCACGCCGAACCGGTGGCCTTTGCCGCCGATCAGATCGCGCTCGCCCTGGCCGAAATCGGCGCCATCGCGCAACGCCGCGTGGCGCTGATGGTGGACCCGACGCTGTCGTTTGACCTGCCCCCGTTCCTGACGCCGGAACCGGGGTTGAATTCGGGCCTGATGATCGCCGAGGTCACCACTGCGGCGCTGATGAGCGAAAACAAGCATCTGGCCAATCCCTGTTCGACCGACAGCACGCCCACCTCTGCCAATCAAGAGGATCACGTCAGCATGGCCGCCCATGGCGCGCGCCGTCTTGGGCGGATGACCGCAAACCTCTCGGTCATTCTTGGGATTGAGGCGATCTGCGCCGCCCAAGGCATCGAGCAGCGCGCGCCGCTGCTCACCTCGGTGCCGCTGCAATCTGCCATGGCCCGCCTGCGCCGGTCGGTCCCGAGCCTGCAACAGGATCGCTATCTTGCCCCCGACATCAAGGCGGGTGCCGCCCTTGTCAGCGATGACAGCCTCGCCACGGCCGCCGGTCTGGACATGACCCTATGAGCCTGATCGAGATCACACGCGGCGATGGCCCGCTGGTGCTCGGCCAGCCGCATACGGGCACCGACATTCCCGATGATTGCCTAGAGCGCCTCAATGACAGAGGCCGCGAGATGGCCGATACCGATTGGCATATTCACCGCCTTTACAACGGTTTGCTGACCGATGTTACCACGGTCCGCACGCCGATCCACCGCTATGTGATCGACGTCAATCGCGACCCCTCGGGCACAAGCCTTTATCCCGGCCAGAACACCACCGGGCTTTGCCCGCTGACCGATTTCGACGGCTTGGCCATCTATCATCAGGGCCAGGAACCGGATGCGGCCGAGATAGAGCGCCGCCGCACCACCTATCACGCACCCTATCACGCCGCGCTTGCCGCAGAGCTTGAGCGGGCCAAGGCCAAGCACGGCTTTGCGATCCTCTACGATTGCCACTCGATCCGCTCGCATATCCCGTTCCTGTTCGAGGGGACCTTGCCGGATTTCAACATCGGCACCAATCAGGGTGTCACCTGCGCCCCAGACCTTGCCGCCCAAGTCATGGATATCTGTGAAAACACAAAGGGTTACACTGCGATCCTAAACGGACGCTTCAAGGGCGGTTGGACCACCCGCCACTATGGCCGACCCAAAGAGGGCACGCACGCGATCCAGATGGAGCTGGCGCAATCCACCTACATGCTCGAGCGCGCGCCCTGGAGTTACGTCCACGACATCGCCGAGCGCACCCGCGCGCACCTCAAAACCATTCTGCAAACCCTGTCCGACTGGAGGCCCCAATGAGCGATCCTCGCAAGAACACGCGCGATATCTACCCCGCAACCGGCACGGAACTGAGCGCCAAAAGCTGGCAGACCGAGGCCCCGCTCAGGATGCTCATGAACAACCTGCACCCGGATGTGGCCGAAAACCCGCATGAATTGGTGGTCTATGGCGGCATCGGGCGCGCGGCACGCACCTGGGCCGATTTTGACTGCATCGTCGCCAGCCTGCGCGACCTTGAGGCCGATGAAACGTTGGTGGTGCAATCGGGCAAGCCGATCGCCATCGTCAAGACCCATGCCGATGCGCCGCGTGTCCTGATCGCCAATTCCAACCTCGTGCCCCATTGGGCGACATGGGATCATTTCAACGAGTTGGATAAAAAGGGTCTGGCGATGTACGGCCAGATGACCGCCGGATCGTGGATTTACATCGGGTCTCAGGGCATCGTGCAGGGCACCTATGAGACCTTTGTCGAGGCCGGCCGCCAGCATTATGACGGCGACCTGACCGGCAAATGGATCCTTACGGGCGGGCTTGGTGGCATGGGCGGCGCACAGCCTTTGGCGGCGGTGATGGCCGGGGCCTGCTGTCTTGCGGTCGAGTGCAACCCCGACAGCATAGATTTCCGGCTGCGCACGCGATATGTGGATGAAAAGACCGACAGCCTTGACGAAGCCCTCGCCATGATCGAGCGCTGGACAGCGGCGGGCGAGGCAAAATCCGTCGCTCTCCTGGGCAATGCCGCCGATGTCTTTCCCGAGCTTTACCGGCGTGGCGTGCGCCCGGATATGGTCACCGACCAGACCAGCGCCCATGACCCGCTGCATGGCTACCTGCCGCAGGGTTGGAGCATGGCCGAGTGGAAAACCAAGCAAGACAGCGACCCGAAAGCGGTTGAAAAAGCCGCCCGCGCCAGCATGAAGACCCATGTGGCCGCGATGGTCGATTTCTGGAACGCGGGCGTGCCGACGCTCGATTACGGCAACAACATCCGTCAGGTCGCGCTTGAGGAAGGGTTGGAAAACGCCTTTGCCTTTCCCGGCTTCGTGCCCGCCTATATCCGGCCGCTGTTCTGCCGGGGCATCGGGCCGTTCCGCTGGTGCGCGCTGTCGGGTGATCCGGAAGATATCTACAAGACCGACGCCAAGATGAAAGAGCTGTTCCCCGACAATACCCATCTGCACAACTGGCTTGATATGGCGCGTGACCGGATCGCGTTTCAGGGCCTGCCTGCGCGTATCTGCTGGATTGGCCTCGGCGATCGGCACCGCGCGGGCCTTGCCTTTAACGAGATGGTGGCCAGCGGTGAATTGAAGGCCCCCGTGGTGATCGGGCGCGACCATCTTGATAGCGGCTCGGTCGCCTCGCCCAACCGCGAGACAGAGGCGATGAAAGACGGCTCTGATGCGGTCAGCGACTGGCCGCTGCTCAACGCTTTGGTCAACACCGCGTCCGGCGCGACCTGGGTCAGCATCCACCACGGCGGCGGTGTCGGCATGGGTTTTAGCCAGCATTCCGGCGTGGTGATCTGCGCCGATGGCACGCCCGAGGCCGCCAAGCGGATCGAACGCGTGCTCTGGAATGACCCGGCAAGCGGCGTCTGGCGGCACGCGGATGCCGGGTATCAAGAGGCGATCGACTGTGCCCGCGAAAACGGGTTGCGCCTGCCGCGCATTCTGGGCTGACGCACCCCAGTCAAGGCCGCGACAGACGGTCAACCACCCCAGCAAACCACGCTTTCAACATGGAGAAGACCAATGGATAGACGTAAATTTCTGACCACAGCCGGCATTGGCGCTGCGGCAACGACCCTCGCGGCCCCCGCCCTTGCGCAGGATGTACGCAACTGGAAACTGGTTTCGGCATGGCCCAAGAACCTGCCCGGGCCCGGTGTCGCCGCGCAAACCCTCGCCGACCGGATCACCACCCTGTCGGGCGGGCGGATCAAGGTGACGCTCTATGCCGCCGGCGAAATCGTGCCCGGCAATGGCGTGTTCGATGCCGTATCCGAAGGCACGGCCGAACTTTACCACGCCGTTCCGGCCTATTGGGGCAGCAAATCCAAGGGCATCCTGTTGTTTGGCTCACAGCCTTTCGGCTTGCGCGCGGATGAACAGTTCGGCTGGATGGCTCACGGCGGCGGTCAGGCGCTTTATGACGAAATGTATGGCCGCTTCGGCATCAAGCCGTTCCTGTGCGGCAACTCGGGTCCGCAATGGGCGGGCTGGTTCAAGACCGAGATCAACTCAGTCGAAGACCTCAAGGGTCTCAAGTTCCGCACCACCGGCATCGCCTCGCAGATGGCGGCAAAACTGGGCATGGCGGCCGAGGCGATGAGCGGCCCGGCGATGTTCCAGGCGCTTCAGACAGGCGCATTGGATGCCGGCGAATTCATCGGCCCCTGGACGGATAGCGCGCTCGGCTATTATCAGGTTGCGCCCTATTACTATTGGCCCGGCGTGGGCGAGCCCTCGTCGGCCGAGGAATGCGGCGTCAATGCCGACGTGTTCGCGGACTTGCCCGATGACCTAAAGGAGGTCGTCACCCAGGCCTGTCAGGGCCTCTATAATCCGGTCTGGACCGAATACACGACCAAGCACGCGCAATCGCTGCAAACGCTGGTGTCCGAGCATGGCGTTCAGGTGCGCAAGCTGCCCGACGATGTGATTGCCGCCATGGGCGTCGCGGCGCAGGAGGTCATGCAGGAATACCTGGCCGATGACGACGAGCTTGTTGTGCGGATCACGCAAAGCTTCATCGCCTATCGCGATCTGGTCGGCGGCTATATGAGCTATGCCGATAACGGCCAGATGAACGCCCGCGCCGGGGTCTTTGGCTATTGAGACCACAGTGGCGCGCGGCATTCGCGTCGCGCGCCACACGTTCAATAATTCCGGGGGCGCTGATGCTTGTTTTAGCCAACGCAATTGACCAGTTGAACCGCGCTGTCGCCAGCATGATCCGCTGGCTCGCGCTGATCATGGTACTGGTGCAGTTCTGCATCGTCATCGGGCGCTACGTCTTTGGCTTCAATTCCATCGCGGCACAGGAAAGCGTGCTTTACATGCATGCCACGCTGTTCATGTTGGGAGCGGGTTTCACGCTTTTGGTGGACAAGCACGTCCGGGTGGATGTGTTTTATGCCAAGGTCAGCAATGCCGCCCGGCGGCGGATCGACATTTTCGGGCACCTGTTTTTGTTGATCCCCTCGATGATTGCCCTGCTCTACTGGTCCTGGCCCTCGGTGCGCAATTCCTGGAAGATCCTTGAAGGGCCGATTTCCGTCGGCGGGATCGAGGCGGTGTTTTTGCTCAAATCCTTGATCCCCGCATTTTGCATCCTCATCCTGCTTCAGTCGCTGTCGCTGCTGCTGCGCCTGTTTCATGAAAAGGGTCCAGCATGACCGCCTCTCTTGACCTGATCATGTTCGCCGCCCTCATGGTGGCGATCCTCTCGGGCTTTCCGGTGTCGTTCAGCATTGCCGGGGTCGCCGTTGCCTTCGCCTATCTGGGCTGGATGCTCGGGGTTATGGATGTCTCGCTTTTGGGCGCTTTAGGCCAGCGGGCCTATGGCCTGATCGGCAATCAGGTTTTGATCGCCATTCCGGTCTTT
Organism: Roseovarius sp.; assembly: GCA_032251095.1. Classification (GTDB taxonomy): domain Bacteria; phylum Pseudomonadota; class Alphaproteobacteria; order Rhodobacterales; family Rhodobacteraceae; genus Roseovarius. The sequence continues at coordinate 16,079 of JAVVFB010000033.1, forward strand.
GTGCTGATGGGGGCGATCCTGGAGAAAAGCAAGATTGCCGAGGAACTGCTTGACACCATGGGGCGCAGCTTTGGGCAGTTGCGCGGCGGGCTTGGCATTTCGGTGGTGCTGGTCGGCGCGCTTCTGGCGGCCTCGACCGGGATCGTCGGCGCCACGGTGGTGGCCATGGGCATGATCGCCCTGCCGACCATGCTGCGCGCGGGCTATAACCCGGCCCTGTCCGCCGGCATTGTCTGCACTGCGGGCACGCTGGGGCAGATCATTCCGCCCTCGACCCTGCTGATCATTCTCGCCGATGTGATGTCAAACGCCTATCAACAGGCGCAATATGAACAAGGCAAGTTCTCGGTCGAGGCGCTCTCGGTCGGTCAGTTCTTTGCCGCCGCGATCCTTCCGGGGCTGGTGCTGGTGACGCTCTACCTCGCATATATCCTGATCCGGGGCGCGCTGCGCCCGTCTGACATGCCGCCTGCCGATATCGGCCTTGCGGCACCCGACCGGCGCGAGGTCATGGCGGCCATCATCCCGCCGGTTCTGCTGATCTTTGCCGTGTTGGGCGCTATCCTTGGCGGTGTCGCAACGCCGACCGAGGCCGCCTCGGTCGGTGCCATCGGCGCGCTGTTGATGGCGGGACGCAAGATCGGGATCAACCCGAAACTGATCCTGATCGGGGCGGCGGCTCTGGTGGTGTTGGGCTTTATGGCCGGCCTTTATCCTGTGCGCCTGCAACGCGACGACAACGGCGCTCTGGAATGGCTGATCGGCGCATTTTACGCCCTGCTTGCCATTGTCGGTCTTGGCGCAATCGCGCTGGCGCTGCGCGCCGCCATTCGCGAAAGGGTCATTCACGACGCGCTGAATTCCACGCTGACCATGACCGCGATGATCTTTGCCACCATCCTTGCGGCGGGCTTTTTCTCGCTGGTCTTCATCGGCCTTGGCGGCGAAGAGCGCGTGGCGCATCTGCTGGAAAACCTGCCCGGAGGGCCGAACGGCGTGCTGTTGTTCGTGATGCTTTTTGTCTTCGTGCTTGGGTTCTTCCTTGATTTCGTCGAGATTTCGGTGATCGTCCTGCCGCTTGTGGCCCCCTCGCTGATCCTGATGGGGCATGATCCGATCTGGCTTGGCGTGCTTCTGGCGATCAACCTGCAAACCAGCTTTCTGACCCCGCCGTTCGGGTTCTCGCTGTTCTACCTGCGCGCCGCCGCCCCCAAGGAAATCACCACCGGCGATATTTACAGGGGCGTGGTGCCCTTCATCGGCCTTCAGGCCATTGGTATCCTTCTGGTCTGGGCGCTGCCATTTCTGGCGACATGGTTGCCTGCGGCCCTGTTCTGAGGCGTGCCCCGGATCAGGCGAGGATTTAGAGATGGCGAAATGAATTCCGCCATTTCCGATAAAACTGTTTTCACGACATCCGACACGGGCCTCACCTTGTCAGAAAAAAACCGGCTGTTTGCAAAGTGACGTCGAAATAACCCTGCCTGAAAGCGTAAACGCCAAGCGCGCGACCTGTCCAGTGTCAAACAAGAAAGGCCGCTTTTCGGCGACCCAAGACGGCGAGCGGCACATCGCGATGCTTTGGGAATGGCAAGAAATCTATGGGCGCGATTTGAAAACAATGCTAGCTGCTGAGCATGCAGACACAGACCATACCCTATACGCGTGACCTTGTCCTTGTCGGGGGCGGGCATACGCATGCGCTGATCCTGAAACGTTGGGCGATGGACCCGCTGCCGGGGGCGCGTGTGACGGTGATCAACCCCGATCCGACCGCCGCCTATTCGGGCATGCTGCCGGGGCATATCGCGGGTCACTATACGCGCGACGAGTTGGAGATCGACCTGGTCCGCCTGGCGCAATTTGCCGGCGCGCGGCTGGTGATCGCACGGGCCTGCGGGATTGACCGGGCAAAGCGGCAGGTCCTGATCGAGGGGCAAGCCGCCATCGGCTATGATGTGGTCTCGCTGGATATCGGGATCACCAGCAGAATGCCCGACCTTCCCGGCTTTGCCGAACACGCCACCCCGGCCAAGCCCCTTGGGCCGTTTGCCGAGGCCTGGGGTCGGTTTCGCGATAGCGATAGCGATGGCGAGGGGCCTGCGCGGGTTGTCGTTCTGGGCGGCGGTGTTGCGGGGGCCGAACTTGCCCTTGCCATGGCGCATGGGTTGCGCGCGGTCGGGCGCGTGCCCGAGGTTACGATTGTCGAACGCAATAGCGCCTTGACGGCCCTTGGCGCGGGCGCGGCGCGCGCGCTGCGCGCCGCCCTCGACGCGGCCGGAATAACCCTGCGCGAAACCACCGAGGCCATCGAGGTGCACAGCGACCGCGTCACCCTGTCGAATGGCGAGACGATCCCGGCGCAATTCGTGACCGGCGCCACCGGCGCCCTGCCCTATCCCTGGCTGGCCCGGACCGGCCTTGCCAATGACGCCGGATTTGTGCCCGTCGACGAGCGCTTGCGCAGCACTGATCCGGCGATATTTGCCGTCGGCGATTGTGCCGACATGGTACAGTCCGCGCGCCCCAAAGCCGGGGTTTATGCCGTGCGCCAGGCGCCGTTTCTGTTGCACAACCTGCGCGCCGCGCTTGCGCAAACGGGAGGGATGAAACCTTATCGTCCACAAAAGGACTACCTCAAGCTGATCTCGCTC
>JAVVFB010000340.1:0-2531 GCA_032251095.1 Roseovarius sp.
CCGGCAGGCCGGCGATCTGTTCAAACCAGTATTTCGCCGTCAGGCAGGCATAATAAGCGGTGCCGCAGGCGACCATGGTGAAGCGATTGATCGCCTTGAAATCAAGGTCTTCGCCGGGAAGGTTGATCTGGCGTCCATCCTCGCTCAGGTAGTGGCCAAGAGCCCCGCCAATCACGGCGGGCTGTTCGGCGATTTCCTTGGCCATGAAATGCTTGTGCCCGGCCTTGTCGACGCGGGTGTTGTCGATCTCGATGGTGCGCATTTCACGGGTGACCGGGGTGTGGGTCGCATCTGTGATGACAAGGCTGGAGCGGGTGATCACCGCCATGTCGCCTTCCTCAAGATAGGTCACGCGGTCGGTCATCGGCGCAAGCGCGATGGCGTCAGATCCGACATACATTTCACCGTTCCCATGACCGATTGCCAGCGGGCTGCCCTTGCGCGCCGCGACCAGAAGGTCAGGCTCGCCGTCAAACAGGAAGCACAGCGCATAGGCGCCTTCAAGCCGGGCAATGGTCGCGCGCGCCGCGTCAACCGGGGAAAGGCCCTGAGCAAGATAGTTATCCGCCAGAAGGGCAACGGTTTCGGTGTCGGTGTCGGTTTCATGGGCGATGCCCTTGGCGGCCAGATCGCTGCGCAAGTCACGGTAATTCTCGATAATGCCGTTATGCACCACCGCCACCTTGCCCGCGCGATGCGGGTGGGCATTGGCGACATTGGGCGCGCCATGGGTGGCCCATCGGGTGTGACCGATGCCGGACTTGCCCGCCAGCGGGTCATGCACCAGCAGATCCGACAGATTGACCAGTTTGCCAACCGCGCGGCGACGGTCAAGATGGCCGTTTTCGACCGTGGCGATCCCGGCACTGTCATAGCCGCGATATTCAAGCCGCTTGAGGGCCTCAACCAGAATGGGCGCAACCTCGTGTTGGCCCAGAACTCCTACGATACCGCACATTAGCCTGCCCCTTTGTCGCGTTTGGCTTTCTTGGCCTTTAGCATATCCATGAGCTTGCGCGCCATGCCCGGTTTGTCTTTCTGATGCGCCCGAGCGATCGCAAGGGCGCCGGGGGCGACATCATGGGTGATGACCGAGCCAGAGCCGGTCATTGCCTCGTCGCCCACGCTGACCGGCGCCACCAGCATGGTGTTGGAGCCAATGAAGACACGGTTGCCGATGCGGGTCTGATGTTTCATTACCCCGTCGTAATTGCAGGTGATCGTGCCCGCGCCGATATTGCTGTCGGTGCCGATCTCGGTATCGCCCACATAGCTCAGGTGATTGATCTTGCTGCCCTCGCCGATCAGGGCGTTCTTGATCTCGACGAAATTGCCAACCCGCGTATCCTCGGCCAATTCCGTGCCCGGCCGCAGCCGCGCATAGGGCCCCACCACCGCGCCGCGCGCCACGTGACAGCCTTCAAGGTGGCTGAAGGCGCGGATATGCGCGCCGGTTTCAATCGTCACGCCGGGGCCAAAGACCACGTTCTGTTCGATCACCGTGTCGCGCCCCACATGGGTGTCAAAGGCGAAATGCACGGTTTCGGGGGCCGGAAGGGTGACACCAAGCTCTAGCGCATCGGCGCGGGCGCGCGCCTGAAAGGCGGCCTCGGCCTGGGCCAGCTCGCTGCGCGAATTGACGCCAAGGGTTTCGGATTCGTCGCAGGTGACGGCACTCGCCGACAAGCCGCGCGCCCGCGCGATGCCGATAATGTCTGTGAGGTAGTATTCGCCATTGGCGTTGTCATTGCCGACCTCGGAAATCAGATCGAACAAGAGCGGGGCCGAGGCCATCACCACACCGCTGTTGCACAGCGTAATCGCGCGTTCGGCCTCGGTGGCGTCCTTGAATTCCACGATCCGCTCAAGGCTGTCGCCGGTCATGATCAAGCGGCCATAGCGGCCCGGATCGGCGGCCTCAAAGCCAAGCACGACAATGTCATGCGCGCTGCGCGCCTCTGCCATTTTCTCAAGCGTTTCGGGCTGGATCAGCGGGGTGTCGCCGTAAAGCACAAGCGCGTCGCCGGCATAATCGCCAAGCGCCGGTGCGGCCTGGGCCACCGCATGGGCGGTGCCAAGCTGTTCGGTTTGCAGCACCACCTGTGCGCGGTCGTCATAGTCCTGCGCGGCGGCACTGACCGCCTCGGCGCCGTGGCCTGCGACAATGATCGTGTGATCCGGCTCAAGCGCCTGACCAGAGCGCATGGCATGCACAAGCATCGGCGCCTGCGCCACCTGGTGCAGCACTTTGGGCAGGTCGGATTTCATGCGGGTGCCTTTGCCGGCGGCTAGGAGGATAAGGGCGGTGGCCATACGGATTCTCTTTGTAATTACTTTGCCCCCGTTTTATCGGGTTGGCACTCATGTGCAAGGGGACGCGCCGGAAAGCAACGCGTCGCCGCGCGGCCGGAGTCCATCGCAGGGTGAAGGCGCTGAAATAAAAAGGAAATAGGGCCGATGCGAACCGTTGTTTTTGATCTTGATGGCACCCTCGCCGATACCAGTGGTGACCTTGTTGCGGCGGCCAATGC
>JAVVFB010000341.1:0-2514 GCA_032251095.1 Roseovarius sp.
CTCCAAACCGGTTCCCACTTTTGAGCAACATGCTCTAGGTCACGGGGCCCGGCCTGCGCATGTTGCAGCTTGAGGCTTTGACCCGCGCATGGCGGCCGCTTAGTGCCGACGCGTCAAAGCCCCCTCTGCCACCACAGCAAAAGCATCAGCCCGCCCGCCAGCAGGGCGAGGTTCAGAACCATGCCGCCCAACAGCCGAAGGATCGCGGTCTTGCGGTCCTCCTTGGGGTCGATGGCGTCAATATGGGCGTGCAGATCGGCAAAGGCATTGTTGACCTGCGAGATATCCAGCACCCGCGCAAGCTTGGGGTGGGCCATCCAGTCCTGAGCGCCAAGCACGATCGCCCCGGCCCGGCGTTGTCGCTTTGGTAGGCGCCGTCCGGCGCGGCGCAATTGCGCCTCAAGCGTGCGCCCGCGCAGGCGCATCCGCTCGCGCAGGGCGATTTGCAGCCGCTCAAGGCGGGTGTTGAAGTCCTGGGTGTCGATCACGTGGGCGTTCTCCTGCGTGCAGTCTAGCCGCTTGGCGCGGGGCGCTCAATAGGGCTGGTCCTTGGCCGGGTTGGGCGATATTCAGGGGGCATGTTGAACATGATCGAACATGGGGCGCGCACCGACACCCCCGGATTGCTTGTCGCGCATGGGCTTTACGGCTCGGGGCGCAATTGGGGGGTGATTGCCAAGCGGCTGTCCGATACCCGGCATGTGGTGGCGGTGGACATGCGCAATCACGGGGCAAGCCCTTGGCAGAACACGCATTCCTATACCGATTTGGCGGCGGACCTTGCCGAGGTTCTTGAGACACTTGAGGGGCCCTATGACGTGCTCGGACACTCGATGGGCGGCAAGGCGTCCATGGTGCTTGCGCTGACGCGGCCCAAACTTGTGAACCGCCTTGTCGTGGCCGATATCGCGCCGGTGGCCTATGAGCACACGCAAATCCACCATATCAAGGCGATGCAGGCGGTGGATCTGAGCGCGGTCACCAAACGCTCGGATGCGGGCGATCAATTGCTGGAGCTGGTGGATAATCCCGATCTTGTGCCGTTCTTTCTTCAGGCGCTTGACGTCAAGAACAAGCGCTGGCTTTTGAACCTTGATGTGCTGGAAAAGGACATGGCGCATATCCTTGGCTTTCCCGATATTTCAACGACTTACGAGGGCAAGACCTTGTTCCTGTCGGGGGCCTTGTCGGACTATGTCAAACGCGAGGACCGCGCGCGGATCAAGGCGCTTTTCCCGGCGGCGCAATTTGCCAAGATTCCCGGCGCGGGGCATTGGCTCCATGCCGAGAAACCGCGCGAGTTCGAGGCGGCCGTGCGGACCTGGCTTGGCTGATCAGCGGCTTTCGTAAAGCGCCTTGGTTACCATCCATGTCACCGGAATGGCGATGACAAAGCCGATGGCGGCGGCGATCAGGATTGGGGTCATGGTGTCGCGCCCCATGACCAGTGCCGCGATGACGGCCGACCCGGCAAGGGTCGAGCCGATGAAAAGATGCAGGATGAAACCAAGTCGCAGCATGCGAGCCACCGTCAGGTCAAAGCGCGTTCGAGACCGGTTATAGGCGAAGGGCCGCGCATGCGACCTTGATCTATATCACTCCCGCTCGTTTCCATGGCGCGCGCGGGATATAGCGAGTTCAAATTCTGATCGGAGACACGAATATGCGTATCATGACACTTTGCCTAATTGCCGTTTTGGGGCTTGCGGGCTGTGAGACCATTCAAGGGGCAGGCCGCGATATCCAGAACGCCGGTCAGACGCTTGAAAAGGCCGTCAACTAAGCGCGTCTAGCGCTTCTTGACGAACTCGGTCAGGATCACGATGCGCTGGCCTTCCACCCGGCCTTCGATATGGGCGGGGTTGTCGGCGACAAGCGAGATGCGGTGTACGGCGGTGCCGCGCTTGGCGGTGAAATTGGCGCCCTTGACCACCAGATCCTTGATCAAAACCACGGTGTCGCCCTGTGCAAGCGGCACGCCGTTACTGTCCTTGTGATCGCTGGCTTGTGGCACGTTATCGGCCCAGGCACGGGTGTCGTCATCAAGCCAGAGCTGATCAGCAAGGTCGCGCGCCCAGTCCTGATCTGTCAGGCGCGCCAGCATGCGCGCGGCCATCACTTGCGTCGCGGGATCTTCGGCCCACATGGTCGAGGCAAGCGCGCGCCAATGGTCGGGTTCGGGCGTGCCGTTGATCTGCGCCTTGCAGGTTTCGCAAATCTCGACACTGGCGCCGTCGGGGCCGCCGGTGACGTCAAAAGAGGTGAGCGGGGCATCGGCAGAGCAAAGGGCGCAGGGCATGGCGGTTTTCCAAGGTTTGGTGTTTTGATGCGGTATAGGCCCAATGCCGCGCAGGCGAAACCCACAGATTTCAGGCGCGCATGGGTGATGTCAGTCGCCGCGCAGGTGTGCTAGGACAGGGAGAGATTGATTTTAGAGTTCGGGAGAACACCCATGAAACCGACCCTGCTTGCCATTCTGACCCTCATCCTCGGCACGCTTACCCTCTCGGGCTG
>JAVVFB010000342.1:0-2510 GCA_032251095.1 Roseovarius sp.
GTGGTCGCTGCCGCGCTGTTCGTCGCGGGGATTTTCGTGGGCGCAGACAGCATGAGCCGCGCGGTTGGCGTGCCCACCTATCTTGCCGATATCATGCTGGCGACGGCGCTTTTGCTGATGGTGTTGGCGATATTGCTCACCCGGTTCCGGGTGGTGAGGGAATAGATCATGGACATGCTCGACATCCTTCTGTCCGCCAGCTTCTGGGCCGCGGCGATCCGCATCGCAAGCCCGCTTATCTTTGCCACCCTGGGCGAGCTTATCTGTGAGCGGGCTGGCGTGTTGAACCTCGGGATCGAGGGGATCATGGTCGCGGGCGCCTTTGCCGGCTGGATGGCGGTTTATTCGGGCACTGGTCTTTGGACCGGGGTGATGGTGGCGATGGTGGTCGGCATGGCGTTCGGGTTGATCCATAGTGTGCTGACCGTGCCCTTTGGCCTCTCGCAGCATGTGGTCGGCCTTGGTGTGACCCTATTGGCGACCTCAAGCACCTATTACGCCTATCGGCTTGCCCTGCCAGAGGTGACAAGCCCGCCCAAGATCACCGCGTTTCAGCCGTTTGAAATACCCGTCCTGTCGGAAATTCCGCTTGTCGGGCCGGCGCTTTTTGCACAGACGCCGATGACCTATCTGGCCTTTGCCTTGGTCGGGCTCGTGTCGCTCGTGCTCTACCGCACGCCGCTTGGGTTGGCGTTGCGCGCGGCGGGTGAAAACCCCTCGGCGGTGGCGGCGCAGGGGCTTTCGGTGACGGGCATCCGCATGGGCGCGGTGATTGTCGGCAGTGGCTTCATGGCGATGGGGGGCGCGTTCCTGACCATGTCGGCGTTTGATTCCTTCTTTTTCGAGATGGTCAACGGGCGCGGCTGGATCTGTATCGCGCTGGTGGTGTTTGGCGCGTGGAAGCCGGGCAAGGCCCTGTTGGGGGCGGTGCTTTTCGCGGCATTCGATGCGCTGCAAATCCGGGTGCAACAGACACCGCTTGGCGCCGATATCCCCTATCAGATTTTCCTGATGACGCCCTATGTTCTGTCGATCCTGGCGCTTATCGTGATGTCGCGGCGCGCCGAAGTGCCGGGCGCGTTGATGGTGCCGTTCAACAAAGGAGAGCGTTGATGTTCGATCTGATCGTCAAGGGGGGCACATTGCCAGATGGCCGGGTGGCCGATATCGGCATCACCGGCGCGAAAATCACCGCGATCGGCAATCTGCAAGAGGCAGGTGCAGGCGAGGTGATCGACGCCAGCGGCGATCTTGTCAGCCCGCCGTTTGTCGACCCGCATTTTCATCTTGATGCAACCCTGAGCTATGGCATCCCGCGCATCAACGCGAGTGGCACCCTGCTTGAGGGGATCGGCCTTTGGGGCGAATTGAAACAGATCGTGACCCAGGAAGAGATGGTCAACCGCGCGCTTGCGTATTGCGATTGGGCGGCGAGCATGGGCCTTTTGGCGATCCGAAGCCATGTTGATACCTGTGATGACCGCCTGCTTGGGGTCGCCGCAATGCTTGAGCTGCGCGACAAGGTCAAGGGCTACATCGACCTGCAATTGGTGGCCTTTCCGCAGGATGGATTTTACCGCGACCCGACCGCGCGCGCCAACACCATGCGTGCGCTTGATATGGGGGTGGATGTGGTCGGCGGTATTCCGCATTTTGAGCGCACCATGGCCGATGGCGCGGCCTCGGTACGCGAGCTTTGTGAAGTGGCGGCCGCGCGTGGCTTGGCCGTCGATATGCATTGCGATGAGACCGACGACCCCCACAGCCGCCATATCGAAACGCTCGCCTGTGAGGCGCAGCGCCTTGGGCTTCAGGGGCGCGTCGCCGGAAGCCATCTGACCTCGATGCATTCGATGGACAATTATTATGTGTCGAAACTCTTGCCGCTCATGGCCGAGGCCGGGGTGGCGGCGATCCCCAATCCGCTGATCAATATCATGTTGCAGGGGCGGCATGACACCTTTCCGAAACGCCGCGGCCTGACCCGTGTCAAGGAAATGCAGGCACAGGGCATTACCGTCGGCTGGGGTCAGGATTGCGTGCTTGATCCGTGGTATTCGCTTGGCACGGCGGACATGCTTGACGTGGCCTTTATGGGGCTGCATGTGGCGCAGATGTCGCACCCCGACGAGATGCGGCGTTGCTTTGATATGGTTACCACCCAGAATGCCCGCATCATGGGGCTTGAGGGCTATGGCTTGCAGGTTGGCGCGCAGGCGTCATTGGTGGTGCTTGATGCCGGTGATCCAATCGAGGCGCTGCGCCTGCGCCCGGCGCGGCTTGCGGTGATTTCCAAGGGCCGGGTGATTGCCAAGACCCCACGGCAGGACGCAAGCCTGACGGTGCCGGGGCGCCCCGGCGCAATCCGGCGGCGTCATCCACAGGGCCATTCAGCGCCCTAGAGTGTCCGTCTTGATCAAGCGGCTTTTGGCCTCCATTCGCGGTCTTGTCGGACGAGTGCGTTGGCCATTTCGATCAGCTTTCGCATGAGGGCCGTCAGTGCGACTTTC
>JAVVFB010000343.1:0-2504 GCA_032251095.1 Roseovarius sp.
GGATCGTGGCCTGGCTTGTGGTCGGCGCGACGGTGTTCACGCTCTACTTTGGCTTTGTCCAGTTTCGCGCCATCGGGCATTCGATTGCCTTGGTGAAGGGGGATTATTCCGATCCCGACGATGCCGGCGAGGTCAGCCACTTTCAGGCGCTTGCGACCGCGCTTTCGGGCACGGTTGGTCTTGGCAACATCGCCGGTGTGGCGGTTGCCGTAAGCATCGGCGGGCCGGGGGCGACGTTCTGGATGATCCTTGCGGGTCTGATGGGGATGGCGTCAAAATTCACCGAATGTACGCTTGGTGTGAAATACCGCAATGAATATCCCGATGGCCGGGTGTCGGGTGGTCCGATGTATTACCTGACGAAGGGGTTTGCAGAGCGCGGTCTTCCGGGCGGCAAGGTTCTTGCGGTGCTGTTCTCGATCTTCTGTATTCTGGGGGCACTTGGCGGCGGCAACATGTTCCAGGCCAATCAGGCGCATCAGCAGATTTCGGGCATTGTCGGTGCCTATCCGGGGTGGATCACCGGGGTGATCTTTGCGGTTGTGGTCTTTGCCGTGATCGTTGGCGGGCTCAAGTCCATCGCGCGGGTCACCGAAAAGGTCGTGCCGTTCATGGGCATCCTGTATGTCGGCACCGCCCTTGTCATCATCTTGATGAATGCGGATCAAATCGGTTGGGCCTTTGGCCAGATCTTTGCCGGTGCCTTTACCGGGTTAGGCGTGGCCGGCGGTATGGTTGGTGCGCTGATCCAAGGGTTCAAGCGGGCGGCGTTCTCGAACGAGGCCGGCGTTGGCTCGGCGGCGATTGCACACTCTGCGGTGCGCACCAAAGAGCCGATCACCGAAGGGTATGTTTCGCTTCTTGAGCCGTTCATCGACACGGTCGTGATCTGTACCATGACCGCGCTTGTGATCATCATCACCGGTCAGCTTGTGGCGGGGCCGGATGGCAATTACCTGCTGAATGAGGCAGGCACGGCGATTCAGACCGTTGGCGGCACCTCGGGCGTTGGCCTGACCTCGGCGGCCTTTGGCAGCGCGATCAGCTGGTTCCCCTTCGTTCTGGCGATTGCGGTGGTGTTGTTTGCGTTCTCGACCATGATCAGCTGGTCCTATTATGGCCTCAAGGCCTGGACCTATCTGTTTGGCGAAGGCGAGACCACGGAACTGGTGTTCAAGGTGATCTTCTGCATTTTCGTGGTGATCGGTGCTGCGGCCAATCTTGGGCCGGTGATCGACTTCTCGGATGCGGCGATCTTTGCAATGGCGGTGGTCAATATCATCGGCCTGTACGCCCTGATGCCGATCGTCAAGCGCGAGCTGAACAGCTATGTCAGCCGTTTGAAATCAGGTGAGATCAAGAAGTTCGAGTAACCAAAGAAAAGGGCCGGTGCATAACGCACCGGCCCTTTTTATGTGGATCGCAAGGCGGGGCTCATCCGCCCTGACAGGCGGCCTCGCAGGGCCTCGATCAATGCGCCCTGTAGGGTGGGTGAAACCCACGCGCGTGCGCATCAATTGCCTGCATCAGTTGATCGTGCTCTCAAGGCCCTCGGGCTTGCCCACCACCACGAATGTAAGCTTGGCCGGATCAAGCAGATCGCGCGCCACGCGGTTCACATCGTCAAGCGTGACGGCATTTACCTTGTCGTTGCGGGTGGTGATGTAATTGGTGGGCAGGCCTTCCATCTGCATTCCCACGGCGATATCGGCAATCGGTCCGTTGCCCTCGAACTGAAGCGGATAGGCACCGGTCAGATAGGTTTTGGCATCCTGCAACTCAGCCGCGCTGACGCCGGTTTCGCGGATCTTGGACCACTCGTCTCGAATGACGGCGATCGCCTCGGCGATACGGTCATTGGCCGAGGCGACCGATCCCATCCAGAGCTGTGCGCCATCCTTGTCCATCAGATAGGAATAAACCCCATAGGTCAGCCCGCGCTTTTCGCGCACCTCCTGCATCAGGCGGCTTTCAAACGAGCCGCCGCCGAGGATGTGATTGAGAATGTAGGCGGCAAAGAAATCGGGATCATCGCGATCAATCCCCGGCTGGGCAAAGGCGGCGATGGATTGCGGCGTATCATAATCGACCACCTGCACCCCACCCGGCAGGTTAGGCGTGACCTCGCCTGCAAGCGGTGCGCCAGCGGCGGGCAGATCGCCCAACACATCATCCAGAAGCGCCGACAGTTCTGCTTGGGTGATGTCGCCCACGGCGCTGACATAGAGGCGGTCGCGCACAAGGCTCGCACGATGCGCCGCGATGATATCGTCGCGGCTAAGCGCCGCCACGCTCTCAAGGGTACCGTTCAGAGAGCTTCCATAGGGATGAGCGCCAAAAACCAGCCTGTCAAAAGACAGGCCGACAAGATCGCGCGGGTCCTTTTGGCTGGATTGGATGATCGAGGTGATCTGGCCCCGCACCCGTTCAATCGCATCCGGATCAAAACGAGGCGCGACCAGGCTGTCGCGCAACAGCGTCATTGCCTGATCCCGGTTCTCGGT
>JAVVFB010000344.1:0-2499 GCA_032251095.1 Roseovarius sp.
GGCGGCATCGCCGTGGCGGCGAGCCTGCACGCGCGCAAGCCAGATCTGGAAATCGCGGTGATCGACCCGGCGGAAATCCATTACTATCAACCGGGCTGGACCATGGTGGGCGGCGGCATCTTCGAGGCGCCCGAGACCGCCAAGACTATGGGCAGCCTCATCCCGCGCGGCGTGCATTGGATCAAATCCGCCGTCGCGGCGTTCGAGCCCAAGGACAATGCCGTGATCCTCGATGGCTGCCGGGTGGTGAAATACGACCGCCTCGTGGTCTGTCCGGGGCTCAAGCTCGACTGGGCGGCGGTCGAGGGGCTGGAGGAAACGCTGGGGCGCAATGGCGTGACCTCGAATTACCGCTACGATCTGGCCCCCTATACATGGGAATTGGTGCAGGGGCTAAAGGAGGGCCGCGCGCTTTTCACCCAACCGCCGATGCCGATCAAATGCGCGGGCGCGCCGCAAAAGGCGCTCTATCTTTCGGCCGATCACTGGTATCGCACCGGGCGGCTCAAGGATATCGAGATCGGGTTCTGCAATGCGGGCGGGGTGCTCTTCGGAGTCAAGGATTACGTGCCCGCGCTGCAATCCTACATGGATAAGTATGGCGCATCGCTGAATTTCTTTCACAATCTGGTGGCCATCGACGGGCCTGCGCGCCGCGCGACCTTCGAGGTGAAAAAGCCTGATTGTGACCCTGAGCGCGTGACGATGGACTTCGACATGATCCATGTCTGCCCGCCGCAATGCGCGCCGGATTTCATCCGCGTCTCGCCGCTCGCCGATGCCGCCGGATGGATCGACGTGGATCAGGCCACGCTGCGCCACAAGACCCATGATAACATCTGGTCGCTCGGCGACGTGATGAACGCGCCCAATGCCAAGACGGCGGCCGCCGCGCGGATGCAGGCCCCCGTGGTGGCCGAGAATATCGTGGCCGATATCGCGGGCCGCGAGCCGGTGGCGCAGTATGATGGCTATGGATCGTGCCCGCTCACCGTCGAGCGCGGCAAGATCGTGCTGGCCGAGTTCGGCTATGGCGGGGTGATGAAACCCAGCTTTCCGAAGTTTCTGATCGACGGCACCAAACCCAGCCGTCTGGCCTGGCTGCTCAAGGAAAAGATGCTGCCGCCGATCTACTGGAAGGCGATGCTGAAGGGGCGCGAATGGATGGCGCGGCCTGAAAAGATCAGCGCCGGGGGATAACTCCGCGCGTTCAACCACCCTTGACGGCCCCGGCTTTGTGCGCCGGGGCTTGTCGCCGTGTTCCGCCCTGCACTTGAAAGACCGCCGCCCATGCCCTCTCTTGCTCGCTATTTCCCGCCCTTGGTTTGGGGCCGCAGCTATACCCGCGCCACGCTGACCAACGATCTCGTGGCGGCAGTGATCGTGACGATCATGCTGATCCCGCAATCGCTGGCCTATGCGCTTTTGGCGGGGTTGCCGGCGCAGGCCGGGATCTATGCCTCGATCGTGCCCATCGTGCTTTATGCGCTGTTCGGCACGTCGCGCGCGCTGGCGGTGGGGCCGGTGGCGGTGGTCTCGCTGATGACGGCGGCGGCAATCGGGCAGGTGGCCGAAGCGGGCAGCATCGGCTACGCCGCCGCCGCGCTGTCGCTGGCGCTTTTGTCGGGCGCGTTTCTGCTGGCGCTCGGCCTGCTGCGGCTAGGCTTTATCGCCAATTTTCTCAGCCATCCGGTGATCGCGGGCTTTATCACGGCCTCCGGCGTCCTGATCGCCACAAGCCAGCTTAAACATATCCTTGGTGTGTCCGCAGGCGGGCATACGCTGATCGAGATGCTGGGCGCGCTTGCCGCGCATCTGACTGCTGTGAACTGGCCCACGCTGGTGATCGGGGGTCTGGCAACGGGGTTTCTCTTCTGGGTGCGCAAGGGGCTCAAGCCGTTGCTGCGGCGCGCGGGCTTGAAACCACGCTTGGCCGATCTGCTGGCCAAGGCGGGGCCGGTGGCGGCGGTGGCGGTCTCGACCCTGGCTGTCTGGCTCTTCGGGTTGGACGGGCATGGCGTGGCTATCGTGGGCGCGGTGCCGCAGGGCCTGCCGCCGCTTACCATGCCCGATCTCTCACCCGACCTGCTCGGATCGCTGCTTGTGCCGGCCATTCTCATCTCGATCATCGGCTTTGTCGAATCCGTGTCGGTGGCGCAGACGCTGGCCGCGAAGAAACGCCAACGCATCGACCCCAACCAAGAGTTGATCGGGCTGGGTGCGGCCAATCTCGGCGCGGCGTTTACCGGCGGCTATCCCGTCACGGGGGGGTTTTCCCGCTCTGTGGTGAATTTCGACGCCGGTGCCGAGACACCCGCCGCCGGGGCCTTTACCGCCGTGGGGCTGGCCATCGCCGCGCTGGCCCTCACGCCGTTGATCTTCTTTCTGCCCAAGGCGGTGCTGGCGGCGACGATCATCGTCGCGGTCCTGAGCCTTGTGGATTTCTCGATCCTGCGCAAATCCTGGGGCTATTCACGCGCGGATTTCGCTGCCGTTCTG
>JAVVFB010000345.1:0-2489 GCA_032251095.1 Roseovarius sp.
CCCCAAGGCTATGGGGCTCCCCAGCCCGGCTACGGGCCACCTGCTCCCGTCGCTCCTGCCGAGCCTGAGAACAGCGAGAACAAGACCGTCGCGATCAACCTCGACGACCTGCAGCAAAACAAGCCCAAGGCCCGACAGCGCCAGCGAGGCAAAGCCAAGCGCATCCTCATCGGCCTCAAGCCGCCTGGAAAACATCGGCACAAAGGCGGCGTTGAACGCGCCCTCGGCAAAGAACCGGCGAAACATGTCGGGAAGGCGAAAGGCGGCGACAAAGCTATCCATCATCACGCCGGGGCCAAGATAGCTTGCGATCATCACATCGCGCACAAAGCCCAGCATCCGACTAAGCAGTGTCCAGCCGCCGACGGTCAGAATACCGGAAAGCAGGCGGACGGGTTTCATGGGCGGGCCTTTGGCTGGATGCGTTTGCGCGGGCTTAGCGGATCGCGCGGTGTTGGGAAAGGTCGCGTTGGTATGGTTAGCTGCTTGGCACTGGCATCATCGTGCCGGTCATCATCGCGATATGGGTTTCCGTGTCGCCCTCACGCGCAAACACCTCCGCGCGCACGATCACAAGGCGCCGCCCGGCCTTTACCACAGCGCCGCGCGCGATCAGGCTGTCGCCCTTGGCGGGGGCCAGAAGGTTGATCTTCATCTCGGTGGTCAGAACCTCGAACCCTTCTGGCATGACAGAAAGTGCCGCATAGCCCGCCGCGCTGTCGCCGATGGCAAAGGTCAGACCAGCATGACCAAAGCCGTGTTGCTGGCGGCTTGTGGGTAGGATCGGCGCGGCAATCTCGATATGACCTGCCGAGAGGCTGGCAAGGGTCGCGCCAAGGGTCTGCATCATGCTTTGCGCGGCAAAGCTATTGCGAATTCTGTTTTCGGTGTCAGGGGACATTCTGGCTTTAATTCCCATTGCTTACATTGTGTTATTACGATGACGATAAAGTTTAATGATGTCACTGTCCTTTGTTGGAATGGCGGGTGACGGCTGATACATGCATAAGTGGTGATGTGTGGCAGGGGGAAAGAGTTGAACTGGTCTGACTTTCGCAACCATTTGGTGGAAACGTTTTCCACGTTATTATCCTCTGTGACCCTGCTTACGGTCGCCGTTTCTATTGCCGTCGTAGTCATTGCCGGGCCTTTCGGCACCTATGAAACAATGTCCCTTGCGACGCGTATCGCCTATTGGAGCATGGCGATTTTAAGCGGTCTGCTGGTGGCCTACCTAAGTCGCGCCACCATGGCCACGATGTTCGGCAAACGGCGCCCGATCCTGTTTGACCTTGGTGCTGGCCTGATGGTGAGCGTCATCCTGACGCCGTTGATCTGGGGGCTGCGTGCCTCGATTGATCCGGTCCTTGATCTGCACCAGCTGAGCCTGCCAAGTATTGCGCTCAACATCTTCGTGATTTCCTGGGGCATCTTCGTCCTGCGCCGCCAGATCGGCCTGGAACAGCCGTCGGGGTATCGTCGCCACGATGCGGGGGAAGATCTGCCAATGCCGCGCCTGCATCGGCGGCTCTCTGATCTGGAGGGGGTCGAAATCATGCGCCTCTCGGCCAATGATCATTTCGTCGATGTCTCTACCGATCGGGGGGTCGAAACGCTGCGCCTTCGGCTTGGCGACGCGATTGATGAAATGGACCCGATCAAAGGCATCTGCACCCATCGCTCGCATTGGGTGGCGCTCTCTGCGGTGGTTGGGGTCGAAAACGCCGACGCAAATAAAACCTTCGTCATCCTGCGCAACGGTGATCGCGTCCCGGTAAGCCGCAAATACCGCCCCCGCCTCGTGGAGGCAGGGCTTCTCGAGTGATACGCTGGTTGAGTGATACGAGGCGGCCTGTCAGGGCCGATGAGTGTTCTGGCGCGGCATTGGTGTGGCATGCACCATCGCCCCGGTCAAAATCGCCAGGGCCTCACTGCGCATGAGGGTGCTCAACACCTCTTCATGACTGTAAAGACCGCCCGTATAGGTGCCATAGGCCGGCAGGATCACGCGGTTGCTGTCCAGCAGAAACGCCGGGCGGCTCAGGCTGTGCCCGCGCAACGCAAGCCGCACTTTGGGGTGATAATGCCCCGAGACCTCGCCGCTCTGGCCCGAATGGGCGATATGGCGAAAGACCAGCGGTGGCACCGGCAATTCAGCCATATGCGTGCCGCCAAGATCGACCTGGCCGGGATCATGGTTGCCCTCGATCCAGACCCACCGCCGCCCGGCCTGAAGCTTGGCAATCCACAGCTTTTCCGTCTCGGGCAGGGCTGCCGCCGCCGCGCTGTCGTCAAAACTGTCGCCAAGGCAGATCACCGTGCCGGCCCCGGTCTGGCGCAGATCGCTTTCCAACCGGCTGAGCGTGTCGCGGGTCTCATAGGGCGGCAGCGGTGGCTCGCCCAAGCGCGCGCGCCGTTCTGCCTTGCCAAAGTGAAGGTCCGAGACGCACAGCAAATTCCGCGCATCCCAATAGAGCGCGCCCGAGGCC
>JAVVFB010000346.1:0-2462 GCA_032251095.1 Roseovarius sp.
TCATCCAAGGGGTTGAGTTCCGCGACGGGCTCCGCCAGATTCAAACCGCCGCCTGATCAGGCGTCACCAACTTTTGCCCATATCTCGGATCAGGTCAGGGCCATGCTTAAGGAAGGCCAGTCCATCCGCGCCATCGCACGCCACTTCAATGTCGGCGTCGCTACAATCGATCGCATCAAGCGGACAACGGCACTCTCATGAAAATGTGGCCGTTTTTGACCCCCTTCGTGCGTACAGGGCCTGTCAGCATGGGCCGGGTCGTCCGCGAGGTCGGTGAGCTCGTGCGGATCGGTCTCCAGATCGAAGAGTTGATCGGGATCGAGCGCGCAGCGGTTGTACTTCCAGCGCCCGTCGCGCAGCGACACCAGTGGCGCGTAGCTCGCCTCAGCGGCGTATTCCATCGCCACCGGCGCCTCGCGCCTGGCCCCCTGCCCGAGCGGCATCAGCGATTGCCCCTCGGTCCAGGGCATCACCTCGGACATGTCGGCACCGGCGAGATCGCATAACGTCGGGCAGACGTCGATGGTGCTGACAGGATCGGTCACAAGACCCGGCTCCATGCCAGGAGCCGAGATCATCAGCGGCACGCGGGCCGAGCCCTCGTAGAACGACATCTTGAACCACAGCCCGCGCTCGCCCAGCATGTCGCCGTGATCGGCCACGAAGAGGATGACCGTGGTCTGGTTTTGGCGGGTACCTTGCAGCGCCGCCATCACCTCGCCGATCTTGTCGTCGATATAGGAGATGTTTGCGAAATAGGCCCGGCGCGAGCGGCGAATATCGTCCTCAGTAATCTCGAAGGAGCGCCAGTCATTGGCGTCGAAGATGCGTTTAGAATGCGCGTCGTGATCATCGTAAGCCATCGTCGGCACCTGCGGCAGCAGGTGTTCGCAATCCTCGTAGAGATCCCAGTATTTGCGCCGCGCCACGTAAGGATCGTGGGTATGGGTGAAGCTGACCGTCAGGCACCAAGGCCGGTCGTCATGGCCGCGCGCCAGGTCGTAGACCTTGCGGGTGGCGTGAAAGGCGACCTCGTCGTCGTATTCCATCTGGTTGGATATCTCAGCCACCCCGGCGCCGGTGA
This sequence comes from Roseovarius sp., assembly GCA_032251095.1. Classification (GTDB taxonomy): domain Bacteria; phylum Pseudomonadota; class Alphaproteobacteria; order Rhodobacterales; family Rhodobacteraceae; genus Roseovarius. Next base: position 1,085 of record JAVVFB010000346.1, read on the forward strand.
CGGAACCCAGGTTGTGATACCACCAGTCGATCCGCTCGCCGGGCTTGCGATAGTCCGGCGTCCAGCCGAAATCGGCGGGGTAGATGTCTGTGGTCAGACGTTCCTCGAACCCGTGCAACTGATCTGGACCGACAAAATGCATCTTGCCCGAGAGACAGGTCTGATAACCCGCGCGGCGCAGGTGATGCGCATAGGTGGGAATGTCGGCTGCAAATTCGGCGGCATTGTCATAGACCCGGCTGCGCGAAGGCAAGAGGCCCGACATGAAACTGGCACGCCCCGGTGCACAGAGCGGCGAGGCGGTATAGGTATTGGCAAAGCGCGTCGAGCGCGCCGCCAGCTTCTTGAGATTGGGCGCATGCAGCCAATCCGCCGGGCCGTCGGGAAACAGCGTGCCATTGAGTTGATCAACCATGAAGATCAGGATGTTGGGGCGGCTGGTCATAGGTTCTCCTTTGGCAGGGATGCAATTGGTGCCGTCGGGTCAGGCCCGACTGCGGGCAAGGGTTCAAGCGCTGCCTTGGGCGAATTCCGCAAGGCCATTCGCCACATCTGCGCCAACTCAAGTTGGCAATCGGGCATTGAAAAAGAAGATGTAATTTGGAAGATGATATCAGCAAACGCTCAATTTTCACGCGGGAACTGGTTATGTCTGATAATGGAAATCCTTATGCCATATTCGCACGCTACAGCGCCGACCTGTGCCTGTTCCTATTAGTGGCGGAGCATAGCCAACTGTCCCGTGCGGCAAAGATATCGGGCCTCTCACAGCCCCGGATGAGCCAGCGGATGCGCTTTCTTGAGGACAGCCTTGGAAAGCAGCTTTTCCTGCGCGAGCGGCGCGGGGTCGCCCTCACACAGGCCGGGCATGAACTGTTTAACGCGCTTTCGGTACCGCTGTCGGGCGCGGTTGAGGCATTTTCCCGATATCAGGAGAAACCCGCGCGCGGAGATGTCGTGATCCTTTGCGACATCGCCTTCGCCAGTTTCCGCTTGCTGCCGCTGTTTTCATCGCTGTGCAGCACCTTCCCAGATTTCAGCGTGTCGCTCTTGACGGTGCAGCAGCCCCGCTACAAGACCTTGCCCGAGGCGGACCTGATCATCCGGATGGAGGAGAGTCATACGCCCGATGTGCATGAAGTCTGCCTGTCTCGCGAATCGGTCTCGGTCCTGTGCAGCCCCGCCTATAAGCGCACCCATCCCGCGATGCAGGGGCCCCAGGATCTGATGGACAAAACACTGATCGAGCTGACCGCCCAAGGCTCCCCACCATGGTTCACCTGGGCTAGCTGATTACGCGCCCATGGTGTTGACCGCAAGCTGTCGACGGGACATCTGACCTTCAACAGCTATGATCATGTAATCCGCTCCACCGCCC
>JAVVFB010000347.1:0-2460 GCA_032251095.1 Roseovarius sp.
CCTGGGGGCGGATCGCAAGCGACCTGCCGCTGGACAAGCTTGAGGCGATGGTGCAACCCGCCACCCTTGGCGATGTTCCGGGGCTTGGCCGGGATATCCTCAAGGGGCAGGTCAAGGGCCGCGTCGTGGTTGACGTGAACGCCTGAGGCTTGTCAAACCCCTTGCCCGCCGCTAGCCAAGGCGGGCAAGGGGGCGATGCGATGCCGGATCAGACAGACATCACTACCCGGTTGGCGCGCGACGAGGATTTCGATGCGCTCTGGCCGATCCTGCGCGGGGTGATCCGGGCGGGCGATACCTATGCCATCGACTCCGGCCTGACGCGCGAGGCGGTGTTCGATCTCTGGATGCGCACGCCGCGCGCCACCTATGTGGCCGAGGTGGATAACGAAATCATAGGCACATATTACATCAAGACCAATCAGCAGGGCGGCGGCGCGCATGTCTGCAACTGCGGCTATATGGTGGCGCCTGGCGCGCGCGGGCGCGGGAGCGCGCGCGTGATGTGCCTCGCCTCGCAGGAGCAGGCCCGCGCCATGGGGTATCTGGCGATGCAGTTCAATTTTGTGGTGGCGACCAACCTTGGCGCGATCAAGCTTTGGCAGAGCCTTGGGTTTGACACCGTGGGCCACCTGCCGCGGGCTTTTGCGCATCCCGACCGAGGGCTGGTCGATGCGCTGGTGATGTATAAATGGCTGGACGACGCCGCAGGGTGACATCCCGCGATTGGCCGCTATGGCCGCATTCCCCGATGCCAGAGATCAGAGCGCGCGCAGCCCGGTTTTGGGCGGGGAGGGCGCGCGGTATGGGAATTGATGGCACTGGCGGGGTGTTTGGGCCCTTACAAAACGAATCACCTTGGCGTGATTGCCTGTATTTCCGGTTATTTTGGCTGTAAATTGGTTGGATAGGCCGCTTTCTGGGTCAGAATTTGACGCGCTCTTATGCTTTCTCGTGAATCTTTTGGGAAGTTAGGGGAAGAAATTTAGAGCGCAGGATCTAGCACATATGTTGTGCTCTGTGAATATGTGCCCACTATATGGGGTGGGTAATTTGCAAAATTCACCGCATCATCTTGTTTTTCAGGGGCTTCCTAAACAAGATATGGTGCCCTTTAATTCAAAAAATCGTTGCGTCCCATGAATTCCCACTGTACCAATAATTACACGATGAGGACGGGAACAAATAGGGGCGCTCAAGACCCCGAAACACACTCCCAAGTCAGGTTTCATACAGGCACCCCGCTTTCATCGAACACAGAGATCCGGCGCGCGGGCGAGCAGACATCCCCCCAGGTGGCGCGCGCAGCTGGACACCCCGCACAGCGGGACGAGGGAGGCGGGTTGATCAGTGGCAGCAGATCAACCCGCCGTTTTCCGTCTAGGGGACCGGGTATCAGCCGGGGGCACCAAAAGAGGCCATCGGGACAGTGGGTCGGATATTCAGAGGCGAAAACACCGTCAAGGTGGATGCCAAGGGCCGGGTGTCGATCCCCGCGCTCTTTCGCCGTGTGATCGAGGCCTCTGATCCGAACTGGACCGACGGGTTGAACCCCGAGCTTGTCATCGTTTATGGTGATCACCGCCGCAACTTTCTTGAATGCTACACCATGCAGGCCATCGAAGAGGTCGACGAAAAGATCGACGCGATGCCGCGTGGCTCGATCGAACGCAAGATGCTGCAACGGCTGTTTCATGGCCAGAGCTTTCCCACCAGCGTGGATGAAACCGGGCGGCTTGTGCTGCCGGCCAAGCTTCGCAAGAAGATCGGGCTTGAGAATGAGGCGTTCTTTATCGCCGCGGGCGACACCTTTCAGATCTGGAAACCCGAAACCTATGAGCAGGAAGAGCTGTTGAAAACCGAAAGCTGGCTGGACGAGCTGCCAGAGGATTTTGACCCGCTTATCCTGTTGGATCGCGCAAAAGGGGATTAAGCCATGGTACCTGCGGCCCCCCCTGTTGATCCTGCCCCCCATGTTCCGGTTCTGTTGCGCCCTTTGCTGGCCGCTGTTGCGCCGGTCACCGGGGTCTGGCTTGACGGCACGCTTGGCGCCGGGGGCTATGCCCGTGGCTTGCTTGAGGCGGGCGCGGATCAGGTGATTGGCGTCGACCGTGACCCACTTGCGCTTGAAATGGCAGAGGTCTGGGGCGCGGAATATGGCGATCGCCTGCGCCTTGTGCAGGGCAATTTCTCAAAGCTTGACGAGTATGGTGAAAACCTGAGTGGCGTGGTGCTTGATCTTGGTGTCTCCTCGATGCAGCTTGACCAATCCGAACGCGGCTTTTCCTTCATGCGCGACGGGCCGCTTGACATGCGGATGAGTCAGCACGGCCCAAGCGCCGCCGATCTGGTCAATAACGCTGAGGAAGGCGACCTGGCCGATATTCTTTATCTTTACGGCGAAGAGCGCGCGAGCCGCCGGATTGCCCGTAATATCGTGCGGGCGCGCGAACAGGCGCC
>JAVVFB010000348.1:0-2426 GCA_032251095.1 Roseovarius sp.
GCCCGCGCGCGTAATCCAAAAGCGCCATCATCCCATATAAAAAGAGCACAAGCACCGACAGTGCAATCAGCGTTTCGACAGAACCACTCCCGAGAACACGATCATAAACCTGAAGCATATAGATCGGGCCGGTCAGCATCAGCAGGTTGGCAAAAAAGCTGAAAACTCCAACAAACCAGTAGAGTCCGCGGCTTTCACGACGTGCTGCGCGCAATTCGGCGCGGCCCGCTTCAATTTGGTGGTGATTCAATCGCATCTGCATCCCGTATGCTATACGCCCGAGTGTGCAAACAAATGGTTTGACTGTGCAATCTAAATGTCACCATTCTGCCACAACATTGTGAGCATGGAATCTGAACTGGCGGGTTTGCCTGCGGTATCATATATGTCAATCTCCGGATACCTGAATTTACGGATTTTCATTTTGCTGCCTTCAAGTTTTACATCCCTCTTCCGGCCCGTGAGCCGTGCCGCTGCTGTTACAGGGGTGCTGCTGCTCGCCGCATGCGCCGATCCTGGCCCCTCGTATAACCCGGAAACGCCGTTCGACCCGTATGAACGCCAGAATCGCGCGGTTCACAACTTCAACACCGGGCTTGACCGTGCGGTCGTGCGCCCTGTGGCCTCGGGCTATACAGACGTGGTGCCGGACGATATCGAAAACGCCATCGTGCGCTTTTCGGTGAACCTGTCCCTGCCCAGTGACATCATCAACAACATGCTTCAGCTGAACATGCGCAGCGCGTTCGAGGATGCCGCACGCTTGGCGGTCAACACCACCGTCGGGCTTGGCGGGCTCTTTGACCCGGCCAGCGAAATGGGCATGAAGGCAGGCAGCAATACAGATTTTGGCGAAACCCTGCATGTCTGGGGTGCGCGCGAAGGCGCCTATGTGGAACTGCCGGTTCTCGGCCCCTCGACCGAGCGTGACACATGGGGAATGGCGGTTGATCTGTTCACCAACCCCTTGACCTATCTGTTAAATCCGCCAGAGAGCCTTGCGGGAACCGCCGCAGGCGTGTCGGCGGGCCTGAGCAAACGCGAGAAATTCGGCGATACGATCGATTCCATTCTCTACGAGAGCGCGGACAGTTACGCGCAGTCACGATCACTTTATCTACAAAATCGTCGGTTTGAACTGGGCGGAACATCGGGCAATACCTATATCGACCCCTACGGTGTACCAGCCACTTCCGGCTCGTTGGAGGACCCTTATGACCAGTAACCTATCGCGTCGTGCCATTCTTGCAACCGGCCTTGCCTTTTCGGGGCTGGCCGCCCTGCCCTCTGGCGCCTTGGCACTCAACGATGCACGGGCGCGCACGCTTGTTGATGCGATCGTGTCTGATATCAACAGGGTGATCGGCTCGGGCAAATCCGTGTCCGGCATGATTTCGGATTTCGAGCGCATCTTTACACGCTACGCCGATGTGAACATCATTGCCCGCTCGGCCCTTGGCGCCGATGCCAACCGCATTTCCAGCAGCCAGATGGCCGCCTTTACCAAGGCGTTCCGCGGTTATATCGCGCGCAAATACGGGAAACGGTTCAACGAGTTTGTCGGCGGACGGATCGAGGTAAATTCGGTCAAACAGGTGAAATCCTGGCACGAGGTGAAATCGACAGCCTATCTGCGGGGCGAGTCGCCCTTCGAGGTCAGCTTTCTGGTGTCTGACCGCTCGGGTAAGGACCTGTTCTTTGACATGATCATCGAAGGCATCAGCCTGCGGCTGAGTGAACGCACCGAAGTGGGCGCAATGCTTGACCGGCGCAAGGGCGACATAAACGCAATGATCGCGGACCTGAACAAGGCAGGCTGATAGCGTCATCAAGACCAAAAGCATCATGAACGGCGCCCCTTTGGGCGCCGTTTTCAGTTGCCTCCAAAAATACCGCGCAGGATATTTTCAATCGGGTTGTTGCTGCGTGGCGGCGGCGCGCGCCGCTGAGGCGCGACTTGGACCGGGGTGGCTTTGGGCACGGGGCGCAGCATCGGCAATGGCCTGACCGGCACGCCCTCATGCACGCGCAGCATGGTTTCATGCCAGATTTCCGCCGGAAGCCCGCCGCCGGTGACCCCGGTAAGCGGCGTGTTGTCGTCATAGCCCATCCAGACGCCGGCCACGTAATCGGCACTAAAGCCCAGAAACCACGCATCGCGCGCCGCCTGCGTGGTGCCGGTCTTGCCGGCCACCTCTCGGTCGGGCAATTTGGCCCGCGCCCCGGTGCCGCCATCAACCACCCGGCTCATCATATAGATCAGCTCTCGGGCGGCCTCTTCGCGGATCACCCGCTCGCCGATGCCGCCGCCACTGCCCATCAGCGGGGTCTTTTCCCCAAGAAGGCTAAGCTCGACCAGACCATAGGGTGTCACCGACGAGCCGCCATTCAAAATGCCGGCATAGGCGCCGGTCATCTCGATCAGC
>JAVVFB010000349.1:0-2416 GCA_032251095.1 Roseovarius sp.
CCCGATTGCCGGCCAGACTTCATCGCGGCCTTTGAAAATATTGCCAATCTGGCGACCAAGGCCGGTGCGCAAGGCGGCTCTTTTGCCATTCATGCGCCGCTGCAGCATCTTGGCAAGGCGGACATCGCCCGCGAGGCGCACCGGCTTGGCCTTGATCCGGCGCTGAGCTGGTCGTGCTACGATCCAACGCCCGATGGCACGGCGTGCGGATTGTGCGATTCGTGCCGTTTACGGAAAAAGGGTTTTGCCGAAGCCGGAATAGTCGATAGCACAGCCTATAACGCCTGACGGCAGCCTTCTGGCTGACCTTTAACCAGACCATACCGATAGGGGATCATTCTTGAGCGAGGAAGCAACTGCGGCGCAGGCCCGTGAGGATGCGCCAGCGTCCGCATATAGCTGGTATGTCCTGGGCGTGTTGGTTGTGGTCTATATCCTCAATTTCATCGATCGGCAGATCCTCTCGATCCTCGCTGTCGATATCAAGCGCGACCTCGACCTGACCGATGGACAGCTGGGTTTCCTGGGTGGGGCTGCCTTTGCGGTGTTCTATGCGTTGTTTGGTGTGCCGTTGGGCCGGCTGGCGGACCGTTGGCATCGCGTGCGTCTGCTGACTATCGGTTTGGTTCTGTGGTCAACCATGACCGCGCTATCCGGGCTTGCGCGCAATTATTTTACGTTGTCACTGGCGCGGATGGGGGTGGGGGTTGGCGAAGCAACCGCAAGCCCGACCGCATATTCGCTGATCTCAGATTATTTTCCCACCCGCCAGCGCGCTACTGCATTGGCAATCTATTCTTCCGGCCTGTATCTTGGCGGAGGGGTCTCTCTTTTTATTGGCGCCAAGATTTCGCAGGTCTGGGACGCGGCCTATCCGGGTGGCGGAATCGGTGGGGTGGTTGGCTGGCAGGCCGCCTTCATGGCGGTAGGCCTGCCCGGCCTGCTGCTTGCGCTGTGGGTGGCGTCGCTGCGCGAACCTGCGCGACCGCCCGAAGAAAATGCGAGCGGCCGCCATCCGTTGTTTGATTTCTTCACCGACCTTTCGATGCTACTCCCGCCGTTTACATTGATCCATGCCATGCGCCGTGGCCCAATGGCGGTGCTGATCAATCTGGCGATGGCGGCTGCCATGGTCATCCTTGCGGTAATCATGACCAAGCTGACTAACAATTTGCCACAATGGTCAGCCATGGCGTTCGGCTATTATGCGGTGTTTTCCTGGGCTGCGACGCTCCGGCGCCACGATCCTGCTACCTTCAGCCTGATCTGGGGTACGCCTGCCTTCATTTGCACGGCTCTGGGATATGGGCTCGTATCGCTCGGCGCCTATGCGCTGGCGTTCTGGGCTGCGCCCTATGCGGAGACTGTGCTCAAGTTGCCGAAGGAAGAGCTAGCCTTCGTGCTCGGCGGCAGTGGCGCGGTGTCCGGCTTCCTCGGAGTGATCCTGGGCGGGCGCATGTCTGACTGGCTGCGGGTCCGAAATCCATCGGGACGCATTCTCGTCATCATGTTCGGCATCATCGCCCCGGTGATCCCGATCTGGGTTGGCTTCACCACAGAGAACGCGGCGCTGTTCTATGTAATGAATTTCCTCGCCGGCCTATTCGCTGCGACCGCTCTGGGCGCGGCGGCGGCGACCACGCAGGATCTGGTCCTCCCGCGGATGCGAGGTACTGCGACGGCCTCATTCTTTCTTGCGACCACGTTGGTTGGCCTCGCGATTGGGCCTTACATGGTCGGACAGATTTCAGAGTTGACCGGAAGCATGCGGATGGGCGTTCTTTCGCTGATCGCGGTGGCACCGATATCGCTCATTCTGCTGATCTACGCTTACCGCGCGCTACCAGTTGCCGAAGCGACCATCGCGCAGCGCGCCCGGGCAGCAATGGGCGAGTCAGTGCCGACACCAGAACGGGGAGTGCTTCCCGATCGTTCCGAGGTATAGCAATCAGGTGCAGGCCAAGATGTTACGGATGGCGGATTCTGCTCGCCACCAAGCGGTTGCATCTGGGGGCCCTGCTAGACTGCGTTGCGGCGTTGGCTAGAGCGTTTTCCACTCATTCCAGTTCATAGCCACAGGATTTGAAGTAATTGGCGCACTCGTTGGGCTGGAAGATGTCGACAAGCTTGCCGATCAGGTCCCACAGGCCGCGGACGGTGCGCTCGCCAGCCTTGCGCAGCATGGCCTTGAGCCGGGAGAACGCCTTCTCGATCGGGTTGAAGTCAGGGCTGTAGGGCGGAAGGAAGCGCAAGGTGGCACCCGCCGCTTCGATCTTCTCCTTTACCGCCACCCGCTTGTGGCTCGACAGGTTATCCATGATGACGACGTCGCCAGACTTGAGTTCGGGCACCAGCACCTGAGTGACGTAGGCTTCGAACCAGTCGCCATTGATCGGCCCGTCGAGCACCATTGGCG
>JAVVFB010000034.1:0-18652 GCA_032251095.1 Roseovarius sp.
TTTGCGCCTTGTCCCGAACGATGGACCTTGACGATGGTTCCGTCGATCATCGCGTATTCGAGATCTGCGTCTGAGGCTAATGCTTTGAACATACGATAGAAAACATCCGCCTTGACCCATCTGCGGAACCGCTTGAATACAGAGTTCCATTTGCCGAACTCACCCGGCAATTCGCGCCATTGCGCCCCCGTGCGCACGATCCAAAGGACAGCCTCCACGAAAAGCCGTGGGTCACGCCCGGTTTGTCCCGGATCGCTGGACTTGCCCAGACAATACGGTGCGATGATCGCCCATTGCGAATTGGATAGGACTCTTCGGGTCAAGGTTGCTCTCCTCTGTTTGCAACCTTGAATCAGAAGTCAGGTGATTTGGGAATCCCGAACGTCAACAACCCCTAGAGCGTGTCGCGTTCATTCAAATTCACGCGGCATCCTCTGACTTATTGTTTTTGCATGGTCTAGACGCTCAAAACCGGGTCCCACTTTTGAGCAACATGCTCTGGCGCGTTTGCGCAGTGTTCCAGAGCCGCCTGCCCGTGATTTGGCGCGCGGCGACGATCCTTACCCCCTTGTCGCTGTCATAAAGCGCAAGCGATCCGGTGGCGCGCAGGGTTGTGGGGCTTATCACGTCACAGCCAAGGCCGATGGGCGGCGGTCCCTCAGGGTCGGCGGTCATTACCAGAAGTTTCGCCCCGTCACAGGCCAGAGGCAGGCGCGCCGCCGCCTTGCCCTCGACGAGCTTGACCGCGAGTTTTTCCGAAATGTTCCCCGGCCAGCGTGCAAAGGCGGCGTCTTGCAAAGCGGCGTCGCCATCATTTTCAAGCCAGTTTTGCGCGACAAAACCACCGCCGCGCGGCTTGTTCAACGCGCGTCCCTGATCGGTCATCACCCCGACAAGCGAGGCGGTCTCGGAAATCAGCATCACAGGGCGCTCGGCCCCGACCCAAGCCCAGACCGCCAGTGCGACCGGGATCACGCCGAGCGCGCGCGCGCGCCCCTGCCAAAGCACGATCAAAAGCGCGCCAAGCGCCAGCATCGGCAACACCTCTGGCCCCGGCATCGGCACCAGAGTTCGCGCGCCGTCAAGCGACGCCACCCAATCCGAGACCGCCAAAATCCAGCGCAGCCCCAGCCCCATTGCCCAAAGCGCGATCCCGTCAAGCCCAAGCGGCAACAGGCAGGCCGCCAGCACGGCCGCAGGCATCACCAGAACGCCCATCAATGGCACGCTGGCAAGGTTGGCAATCAATCCGTATTGCGCAAACTGGTTGAAATGTGCGGCCCCCACCGGCGCCGTCGCCGCCCCCGCCACAGCCGAGGAAATCACCACAGTCAGAATGGGCCGCAGCCATGGGGGGCCAAGCGCGATCTGCGCATCGCGCAGCCAGCCGAACACCGCAACAAGCGCGACGGTGGCGGCGAAGGACATCTGAAACCCCGGCCCCATCAAGGCCTCGGGGCGCAGGCAGAGCACGATGATCGCCGCCACCGCCACCGCCCGCAAACTCAGGGCACGCCGATCAAGCATGACCGCGACCAGCATGACAGCCACCATGACAAAGGCGCGCTCGGTGGCCACATTGCCCCCCGACAGCCCCAGATAGCCCGCCGCCGCAACAAGCGCCATCGCGGCCGAGATCTTCTTGGCCGGAAGACGCAGCCCGACCGCTGGCACGGCCGCAAACCCAAGCCGGAACGCCGCAAAGACAAACCCCGCCAAAAGCCCCATATGCAGGCCCGAAATGGCAAGAAGATGCGCAAGGTTGGATACCCGCATCGCCGCCAGAGTATCTTGGTCCAGGCCTGAGCGGTCGCCGGTCATGATGGCGGCGGCAAAGGCCCCTGCCTGCCCGTCAAGCCTGGATTGCACATGGCCCGAGAGCGCCATGCGCGCGCCAAACAGCCATTGCGCGCGATCCGGCGGCGCAATCGCAAGCACAGGAGAGCGGGTATAGCCAACCGCGCCAAGTTCAAGAAACCAGGCGTGGCGCTGAAAATCAAACCCGCCCGGTTCGACCGGCCCACCCGGCGGTGAAAGATGAGCGGTCATCATGACCCGTTGCCCCGGTTCGGCTCTGAAATGGTCCTGCGTCCCATGGAGCGAGACACGCACGCGGGTTGGCACACGATCCGGCGCGGTTTTGGACAGGATCACGCGATCCAAAGTCAGGCGCAGCGCGTCCGAGGCAGAGCGGTCAATCGCGACGACCCGCCCCTCGACCGGGCCATAATACCGCCAGCCAAGCACCGGCCCCGCAACCGTGTGTGCGCGCAATCCCGCAACGCAGACCCCCGCCAGCACAAGCGCGCCGGCAAGCGCCAAGGGCCCGCTCCACGCGTTGCCGCGCCAGGCCAGCACCGCCAGCAAGATCGCCCCCCCGGCCAGCAGCCAGAGCACCGCCTTGGACGGCTCGGACCCAAGCGAGAAATACCCGCCAATGCCACAGGCAAGCGCCACCGGCACCCAGCCAAACAGGGCGCCGCGCTGGATGAGCCAGTTGCGTTCAATCACTTGCCAGACGCCGGACACTTGTCACCCCCTTGGCGGGCCGATAGACAGAAGCCAACGCTAGCCCCTTCATCGTTACCGAAAGGTTAATCTTGCCCATGTCCCAACAGGTCGTGACCCGTTTTGCCCCCTCGCCCACCGGTTATCTGCATATCGGCGGGGCGCGCACGGCGCTTTTCAATTGGCTGTTTGCGCGGGGTCGCGGTGGCAAGTTTCTGTTGCGGATCGAAGACACGGATCGCGCGCGTTCCACGCCCGAGGCAACGCAGGCCATTCTTGACGGGCTTGCCTGGCTTGGGCTTGACCACGACGGCGAGGTCATTAGCCAATTCGAGCGCGCCGATCGCCACCGCGCCGTCGCGTTTGAGATGCTGGCGGCCGGCAAGGCCTATAAATGCTTTTCGACGCAAGATGAAATTCAGACGTTCCGCGACACCGCCCGCGCCGACGGCAAATCCACTTTGTTTCAAAGCCCCTGGCGTGACGCGACCCCCGACATGCACCCCGAAGGCGCACCCCATGTGATCCGCATCAAGGCGCCGCGCGAGGGCAGCACGGTGATCCACGACAAGGTTCAGGGCGACGTGACCATTCGCAATGATCAGCTTGACGACATGGTGCTTTTGCGTGGCGACGGCAATCCTGTCTATATGCTTGCCGTGGCCGTCGATGATCATGATATGGGCGTCACACATGTGATCCGCGGCGATGACCACCTCAACAATGCCGCGCGCCAGATGATGATCTATGCGGCGATGGAATGGCCGCTTCCGGTCTATGCGCATATCCCGCTGATCCACGGGCCCGATGGCAAGAAACTGAGCAAACGCCATGGCGCGCTTGGGGTCGAGGAATACCGGAAGATGGGCTATCCGGCGGCGGGGATTCGCAACTATCTGGCGCGGCTAGGCTGGGGCCATGGGGATGACGAATTCTTTGATGATGAACAGGCCAGGGCCTGGTTTGAACTTGAGGGTATTGGCAAGGCCCCGGCGCGGCTGGATTTCAAGAAGCTGGAGAATCTCTGTGGTCAGCATATTGCGGCCATGCCCGATGCTGCAGTGCTGCATGAATTGACCGAATTCCTGGCCGTCACCGATCAACCGGCCCTGAGCGCGGAAAAACTGGCGCTGTTTTTCGACGCCATGTACTGTTTGAAAGAACGCGCGAAGACCTTTCCGGAACTGCTTGATAAAGCGCAATTTATCCTTGTTGACCGCCCAATTCTGCCGGACGAGAAGGCCGCGACGCATCTGAATTCTGTATCCCGTGGTATACTGAGAGAATTGACGCCGCAGTTGCAAAATGCTAGGTGGACGCGTGACGATCTCGAAGCTTTGGCAAACCAATTCGCCGAAGACCACGGAACGAAGTTCGGCAAGCTGGCCGGCCCGCTTCGGGCGGCGCTTGCAGGGCGCAGTGCGACACCGAGTGTGTTCGACATGATGCTGGTTCTCGGGCGCGACGAAAGTATCGCCCGGCTGACCGACGCGGCCGCTGGCGGGTCTTAACCCTCTGGCAAGGCTTTTACGTTTATCCAGTCCCCGGGCCGCAGGCTACGCGGACGTTGAGAGGGAGAACCCTGATGGCAGAAGGCACACGATCCGCGAAGCTTGAGGTTGACGGCAAGACCTATGAGCTTCCCATTTTCTCGCCGACGGCGGGCCCCGATGTGATCGACATCCGCAAGCTCTACGCGAAGGCGGGGGTGTTTACCTATGACCCCGGCTTTACCTCGACCGCGTCCTGCGACAGCACGATCACCTTTATTGACGGCGACAAGGGCGAGTTGTTGCATCGCGGCTATCCGATTGATCAGCTGGCCGAAAAATCACATTACCTCGAAGTGTGCTACCTCTTGCTTTACGGCGAGCTGCCGAGCCCTGCGCAGCTTGAGGATTTTGAGGGTCGGGTCACCGGCCACACCATGATCCACGAGCAAATGATGTATCTTTTCCGTGGCTTCCGGCGCGATGCTCATCCTATGGCGATCATGGTGGGTGTGGTCGGCGCGATGTCGGCCTTTTACCATGACAGCACCGATATCAACGATCCCTGGCAGCGCGAAGTCGCCTCGATCCGGATGATCGCAAAGATGCCGACGATTGCGGCGATGGCCTATAAATATACCATCGGGCAGCCGTTCGAGTATCCGCGCAACGATCTGGATTACGCCTCGAATTTCCTGCGCATGTGCTTTGCCGTGCCGGCCGAGAATTACGAAGTGAACCCGATTCTGGCCCGCGCCATGGACCGGATATTTACGCTGCATGCGGATCACGAGCAGAACGCTTCGACCTCGACCGTGCGGCTTGCGTCAAGCTCGGGGGCGAACCCGTTTGCCTGTATCGCGGCGGGCATTGCCTGTCTCTGGGGACCGGCCCATGGCGGCGCCAATCAGGCCTGCCTTGAGATGCTTCAGGAAATCGGCACACCCGACCGGATCCCGGAATTCATTGCCCGCGCCAAGGACAAGGACGATCCGTTCCGCCTGATGGGCTTTGGTCACCGGGTCTACAAGAACTTTGACCCGCGCGCCAAGGTCATGAAACAGTCGGCCGATGAGGTGCTTGAACTGCTTGGTGTGGAAAACAATCCGATCCTGCAAGTTGCCAAAGAGCTTGAGCAGACCGCCCTTGCCGATCCGTACTTTGCCGAGAAAAAGCTATTCCCGAATGTCGATTTCTATTCCGGCATCATTCTGGAGGCGATGGGCTTTCCGACCTCGATGTTCACGCCGATTTTTGCCCTGTCGCGCACGGTTGGCTGGATTTCGCAGTGGAAGGAAATGATTGCTGATCCGCAACTCAAGATCGGTCGCCCGCGTCAGCTTTATAAAGGTGCGACGCTGCGCGATTATGTGGATATCGAAAACCGCTGAGTCCGCGCTTTCTTGGCACCACAATGGCCCGGGCCCACAAGGTCCGGGCCATTTTTCATGCGGTTTTGCCCGACGTTACTGTTTCCATATTGGCAACAATAGTGAAAATTAATCCAAATTAATCTTTTTTCAAAAGCTACATCTACCGCAGGTTGTGCGCCAACTTTCTGTTTTCATTGACCGAATCCTTCTCAAAAGTTAACAACACGTTAACGGACCTATTTCTGGTCCGGGTGTGGTTAACAAGTCTGGGGGGACTTGAAATGTATGGGGTGATTTTTCTAAGCCTTTTGGCAAGTGTTGCGCTTGGGGCCTTTGTCATTGATGAAATTGACGACGACAATGACAATTCAACACCGACAGGCGACGACAGCGTATCGGGCGGTGACGATAGCGTATCGAGAGGTGATGATAGCGTTGCAGGCGGTGACAACAGCGGTCAAGGCAATGACGACAACGCGCCGCGCGGCAATGATCGCAATGTCATAGACGGCACATCCGGCAATGACACGATCACCGGCCTGTTCCAGGGCGACCGGATTTCGAGCTTTGAAGGCGACGACATCATTCTTGCAAGCGGCGGCAGTGATCAGGTGTTTGCCGGCCCCGGCAATGATTTCGTGGCCGGCGGCAATGTGAATGACACGATCTTTGGCGGCACGGGTGAGGATGTGGTGATTGGCGGCCCGGCCAATGACCTTGTTCAAGGCAACGCGGGTGATGACCTCGTTGTCGGCATCGATCTGGGTGCAGATCCCAGCGTTGAGGATATTACCGCCCTGATGGCGGACACCTCGAACGCTGGCGGAGTTTTGAGCGGCGTTGATGGTTTTGATCTCCCGGCGGCAGGCCAGGATCAGGATGGCGATGATACCCTTCTTGGCGGCAGCGGCGACGATGTTTTTCTGTTGGGTGGCAACGACATTGCCACAGGCGGTGCCGGAGCGGATGCCTTTATCCTGGGCGATTGGTCCCCCGAGGGCAGCAGCGCGACGATCACCGACTATGACCCGGCGGATGAGGTGATTTCCTATGTCTACACGCCGGACGGCGATACGGCCCCCGAGGTCAGCGTGACCCCGGACGCGCAAGGCAATGCGGTGGTGAGCGTGAATGGCGAAGAGGTCGCAGTGGTCACCGGTGCTGGTGCCACCCTGAGCGCCAGCGACATCACCCTGATCGCGCGGCCTCCGGAAATTCCTGACGCCGCCTGATCGGTCGGCCAAAAGCATGACGCCCTGCGCCCCTGCGCCGGGCGTTTTTGCATCCCGCGCCTATCCGGGCGCAAGCCCGGCCCCGATCATGGCGCCAACCAGAAATGCGCCCATGACCGTCACCGCGGAATAGGCCAGCAGCTTGGCAAAGGAATAGGGCCGCTCGCCAAAACAGCGCCCGTCGATGCCCGACACCACGATCCGCCTGTATTTGCCGCCATAGTGGTAATGCAAGATCCAGAGCGGCAACAGCACCCGGCGAAACCGTATGTCCGACATTTGCGCCTTATAGGTGACCTGATTGACGTCGCCGCCAATCTTGTCGCGGATGCGTTTTTCGATCTTTATCTTTAAATCGCGCCGTAGCGCTGAAAGCCCCTCCGAGACCCGCGTGCCATGCAGTTCGGCAGCGAAACCTGCAAGGTATTCAGGCCGATAGGGACGAAGCTCGCCGGGATCGAACCCGTGCATGATCCCGTCGCGCAGGGCGGGCGTCACATGATCCGAGGCGGCGATGATAACATCGTCGAAAGTCATGAAAAGACGGCCCGACACCATGTTCGAGCGCGCATTCTGGCCACGCCCCGATCGCTGTGCCCCGATATATTTGATCGCCTTGCTGGCATCGAATGTCCAGAACGGCGCATAAAGCGCCGCCAGATGCCCGTTGTGGGCCTGTGCCGCAAGGTTGGGCGGGGCGGCCCATCGGCCACGCAGCCACTCTGCCATCCTGGCCATGGCCTGATCCTTGGAATTGCCAAACGGGATAAGCCCCGAGGGCACGAAATGCGCATGCCCACCGAACAGAACCACCGCCCCGTCGCAATAGGGACAGCGCTCCGACACGGCGCGCCCGACAAAGACAACCTCGCCGCCGCAGGTCTCGCAGCGATGGGCGTGGTCCACCTCGGGCGGCTCCGCTTCCCAATCGCTTGGGTCATAGGCCTGTTCAAGGCGCGGATCGGGTTGGCCCGCATCGGGGATCGCGCTTTCGGTGCCGCAGCTGTCACAGCGCAGGCCCTCGATCTCGGGGGCATAGTGCCTCTGACCGCCACAAACCGAACAGAGCAACGCCGCCTGAACCGCATCAAAGCGGTCCTTTATGCGGGTCGGGCCGGTCATTTGTCAGAGGCGGCGATCATCGCCACCAGCTCGATCACGATCCCGCCGCGCGCCATCACCCGCTCGCTTGCGCCGTCAAGATCGCCGGTCTTGGCCCAATCGCCAAAGAAACTGCCGCAATAGGCGGTCAGAACCACCCAGATCGCGACAATCGACCAGCCGCGAAGGGCACGCAGAAGGCTTGGCGACTGTGCGCGCATTTCGCTTTTGGCCTCAAGCACCTCAAAGAATTTACGCGCGGGCCAGACCCCGATCACGGTCAGGCCCAGGATCGCCAGAGCGGCGTAAATCAGCGTCTCCATTCAGGCACCTGTCGCGGGGGTTAACGCCCCTCAAATTGCGCCGGGCGCTTTTCCAGAAAGGCCATTACACCCTCTTTGAAATCGCGCGATTGCCCGCAGGCGCCCTGCAATTTCGCCTCCAGGTCAAGCTGGGCATCCATGGAATTGTCCCAGCTGCCGCGAATGGCGGCTTTGACATGGCCATAGGTCTGGGTCGGGCCCTGCGCGAGATGCGCGGCGCGGGCCTGCCAGTGGGGATCAAAGGCGTCATCGGCCACCGCCTCCCAGATCATGCCCCAATCGCTGGCCTGTTGGGCGCTTATCGGTTCGGCGAAGAGGGCGGCGCCCATGGCCTTGGCGGTGCCCATCTGACGCGGCAGAAAATAGGTGCCGCCCGCATCCGGGATAAGGCCGATCCGAGTAAAGGCCTGAAGGAAATAGGCGCGCTCGGTGGCGATCACCACATCGGCGGCAAGCGCAAGATTGGCCCCGGCCCCCGCCGCCGGCCCGTTGACCGCGCTGATGGTCGGCACCGGGCAATCGGTGATCGCGCGCAGCATCGGCACGTATTCGTCGCGCAGCACCCGCTCAAGATCAAGCGCCGTGGCATTGCCGCCATCGCTCAGGTCCTGGCCCGAACAAAACGCCTTGCCATTGCCGGTCAGAACGACCACGCGCGCGTTGCGCCCGCCATGGGTGACGGCATCGGTAATCTCGGCGCGCATGAGCGTGTTGAGGGCGTTCATCTTGTCGGGCCGGTTCAGCCGCAGGGTTGCGACGTCGGCCTCGATCTCAAGGGTGATGGTCTGATAGTCTTTCACGGCTCTGGCCTCCGGCATGATTGGTCAGGCGCATGAAAGCGCAGCACCGGCGCGCCGCCAAGCAAAACCGCGCGTCACTCTTTAAGGATTTCGCGCAGGCGGGTTTCCTCGGCCTCACTCAGCTGTGCCACGCCGGTTTCCGGCGTGCTGGCGCGGCGGCGCAGATAGACCCCGGCAAGAACAAGCCCGGCCCCGAGCATCAACGGCCCGGCCAGCCAGAGCAGGATATTAGAGCCTCCTGCGCGTGGCTTGAGCAGGACATATTCGCCGTAACGATCAACGATGAAATCAACGGTCTCGTCATTGCTATCCCCCGCCACAAGCCGTTCGCGCACCAAAAGGCGCAGATCGCGCGCAAGCTCGGCGTGGGAATCATCAATGCTCTCGTTGCGACAGACAAGACAGCGCAGGCCGGATGAGATATCGCGCGCTCGCGCCTCAAGCGCCGGGTCATCCAGAATTTCGTCGGGTTGCACCGCCCAAAGCGGTGCGGCGATCACGCAGAGCGCGAGGACAAGCCGCTTCATTCCGCAGGCACCCCGGTCACAGGGGCCGGTCGTGCGCCCGCCGCCACGCGGTAACGCCGGTCGCTCAGCGACAGAAGCCCGCCAAAGGCCATCAATAAGGCCCCGCCCCAGATCCAGTTCGCCAGCGGCTTGTAATAGCTGCGCACCGCCCAGCCACCGCCCTGTTGCGGATCGCCAATCACCACGTAGATGTCGCGCAAAAAGCCATTGTTCAGCGCCGCCTCGGTGGTCGGCATCTGCGCCACGGGATAGGTGCGCTTTTCCGGGTACATCGTCGCGATTTCACGACCCTTTTCGCTTAGGGTGAAGGTGGCCTTGGTGGCGATGTAATTGGGGCCATTGACCCGCTCGACCGCATCAAGGCGAAGACCGAAGCCCGCGATATCAAGGTCTTCGCCGACCTTGAGCACACGAATATCCTCGACCTGCCAGGCCATCATCGCGGCGATCCCCGCCATGGTCACGCCAAGGCCCGCATGGGCCACCGCCTTGCCCCAATCGGACCGCGGCAGGCGGGTCATTCGGCCAAGACGCGCGCCCAAAGCGCCACGCCCGGTGCGCGACCAGATATCAACCGCCGAGCCCCCTACAAGCCAGGCTGCAAAGAACAGCCCCACCGGCCCAAGCGCCGACTTGCCGCTTTGCAAGGTCCAGGCCAAGGCGGCAATGGCGAGGGCAAGGGCAAACACCCCGCGCAATTGCCGCAAGACGCGGCCAAGGGTGGCGCGCTTCCACGACATCATCGCGCCGACCGGAAGGGCCAGACCCAAGAGCACCATGAAGGGGGTGAAGGCCATGTTGAAAAACGGCTCGCCGACCGAGAGCTTGCGATCAAACGCCATTTCCGCCACCAACGGCCAGATCGTGCCGACAAACACCACAAAGGCCGCAACCGCCAGCAGGACATTGTTGAGCAGCAGCATTGATTCGCGGCTTACAAGGCTAAAGACGCCCTTGGCCTGCATCACATTGGCACGCGCCGCGAAAAGCGTCAGCGCACCGGCCATGAAGACCGCGAGGATGCCCAAAAGGAACACGCCGCGCTCGGGGTCGGTGGCAAAGGCATGCACCGATGTCAAAACGCCAGAGCGGGTGATGAAGGCCCCGACCATCGAGAAGCCGAAGGCGATGATCGCCAGAAGGATGGTCCAGCTTTTGAGGCTTTCGCGCTTTTCCACCACTATGGCGGAATGCAACAAGGCGGCGGCAATAAGCCAGGGCATGAAGCTTGCGTTTTCAACCGGGTCCCAGAACCAGAACCCGCCCCAGCCCAGCTCGTAATAGGCCCACCAGCTTCCAAGTCCGATGCCGATGGTCAGGAACACCCACGCGGCCAGCGTATAGGGCCGCACCCACCGCCCCCATGCCGCATCGACGCGCCCTTCGATCAAGGCGGCGACGGCAAAGGAAAACGTCATCGAAAGGCCGACATAGCCGAGATAAAGGAACGGCGGATGAAAGGCCAAGCCGGGGTCTTGCAACAGCGGGTTAAGGTCATTGCCGTCAAACGGCGGCACGGCCATGCGCAAAAACGGGTTTGAAGTCAGCAGGATAAAGGCGAAAAACGCCACGCCGATCATCGCCTGTACCGACAGGACACGCGCCTTCAGGCTTGGCGGAAGGTTGCCCCCGAACCATGCCACCGCCGCGCCAAACAGCGCCACGATCAGCACCCAAAGCAGCATCGAGCCCTCGTGATTGCCCCAGACGCCGGTGATCTTGTAAAGCATCGGCTTGGCCGTATGGCTATTGAGCACCACCAGCCGCAGCGAGAAATCCGAGGTCACAAAGGCCCACATCAGCGCGCCAAAGGCCACGCCGGTGAGCAAAAGCTGGATCGTTGCCGCAGGTTCGGCAACGGCCATCCAGCCGGGCCATCGCTTATAGGCGCCGACAAGCGGGATGGTGGCCTGAAAGCAGGCGACCAGAAAGGCGAGGATAAGGGCGAAATGTCCGAGTTCTGTAATCATGCCCCGAGTATAGGGCAGGCCTGCGCGCGGGCCAATCGTAATCGCGCGCGCGCAGTGTTCACATTGTCGCGGGGGGCTAGGCGCGGCGGCGCCAATCCTCAAGCGCGGGATTGTCCGCCGGGACCAAGGCCGCAAGGGACAGCGGCGCATCGGGCCGGGTTTCGGCCGTTCCGGGGCTCTCGGCGCGCAAGTGTCGCAGGGCGGTGATTGTCTCGGCCACCTGCGGCGCACGCGCGATCGTCGTGGCGATCGAGCGCTGAAATTCCTGGCCCTTGGTCTGATAGCGGGCACCGAAATAAAAGCTGACAATCGCCCCCAACAGCCACCAGAGCGGTTCAGGCACAAGCGACAGCCCCGCCATGCGCTCGCCAAACCAGATCGGATCGACCATCGCCGCCACGAAAAGGCCAAGCGTGCCAAGCGCCATCGCCGGGCGCGGAATCCGGTTGAGCCCGTCGATAAAGCGATCAAACCCGCCGCGATCCTGAAGTTTGAACTCGCCCGCCATCTGTTCAAGCGCGGCGCGCTGTGTTTCCGTGCTGCGTTGATCGGCGGCCTCGGCGTTGACGCGAAACACCTCTGCGGTTTCACGCACCACATTGGCACCACCGCCAAACAGCGCCTTCAGAATATCGATCACCATGCTGCCACCCGTGTGTTGAACTCTGCCATGCTCAGATGAAACCGGGGCGTGATGAACTCTTCCGCGCGCCGGATCCAACCGCCCTTGCCGCCTGCCCGCGTACGCGCGAACTTGCGGCTTGTGGGGCGGCCATCGGCAAGGCGGAAATAATAATTGCGCCGCGCGATCCCGTAAGCATCACCGATATGATCCGGCGCGGCGCGGGTGGCGGCCTCGGCTGCGGTGACGGTCTGCGGCCCGATCAGGCCGTCAATATCCACCACCTGCCCCATTTCGCGCAAAAGCCGTTGCAGGATCTTCACCGCATTGGCCCCGGCGTTGACATACATGTCGAACACGCTGGCCTGAAGCGCGCCGGGAAGGCGCGCGATGCCGGGTTGGTGATAGTAGTGATCAATGAAGATTTCGACCGCGTCTTCGCGGGTCAGCGCGCGCACGTCGCCCACATCCACCACCCCGTCGCGGGTCAGATCGAGGCCAAGGCGACGCATCGTATGGATGGTCACGCCAAACTTGGTGGCGCCTCCCGGATCATCGGGATCGTTGACAAAGCCGCCCTCGCGGGCAACGATTTCTGCTGCGATTTCTGTGACTGTCTGCATGAGCCCCACCTTTTGCACATCTGGTGCAGAAGGCTCGGCCATGCGTGGTTAACAGCGCGCTTAGCTACCGTTCGGGTCTTTATAAACGCCCTGCGCCTTGAGGGCATCAACCACCTCTTTGGGCATATAGCTTTCGTCGTGCTTGGCGAGGATTTCAGAGGCCTGAAACACCCCGTCGCGATAGCTACCGGTGCCGACCATGCCTTGGTTTTCCTCAAACAGATCCGGCAAAATGCCGCGATAGGTCACCGGAACGACGCCATTGCCATCGGTCACGTTAAAGCTGATCACTTCGCCCTCGCCGCGCTTGAGGCTGCCTTCTTCGACAAGCCCGCCAATGCGAAACACCTCATTGGGGCCGGGCGGTTCAGCCAAGACCTGCGTCGGCGCGCGGGAAAAGTTGATGCCGTCGCGCATGCCATAGCCAATCAGCGCGGTGGCCACCACAAGAGCAATGGTGGCAAACGAGACGACCTGAATGCGGCGCTTTTTCTTGAGTGATTTCATGGCTATACCCTTGATTCACGGAAAGACCGGGGCCAGCATAAGCCCCGCAGTCTCTTCCTCACGTAACATCAGATTCGCATTTTGCAAGGCCTGCCCGCTTGACCCCTTGGTCAGATTGTCGAGTGCGGCAATCACGATCACCCGTCCCGGAATGCGATCCGCGACCACCCCGATATGGCAAAAGTTGCTGCCTCGGATATGGCGGGTGCTGGGTGCCTCGCCCATCGGCAGGACGGTGATGAACGGCTCACCCTGATAGGCGGCGGCGAGTGTATCATGGATCACCTGCGCCGCACCCCGCACATAACCGGTCGCGAGAATTCCGCGGTTTGCGGGGATAAGATGCGGCGTGAATTGGATATGAACCGGGCGCCCGGCAATGGCCGAAAATTCCTGATCAAACTCGCCAAGATGGCGATGCGTACCGCCGACCGCATAGGCGTGATAGCCCTCGGAGAGCTCTGCATGCAGCAGGTTTTCCTTGAGCGAGCGCCCCGCGCCGGACACCGCGCATTTTAGATCGAGAATGATTTCATCCAGATCAATCACCTCGGCCGAAATCAGCGGGCGCAGGATATATTGCCCGGTCGCCGCGTTGCACCCGGTGCCCGCCACAAGCCGCGCGCGCGCGATCTCGTCCCGGTAAAACTCGGTCAGCCCATAAACCGCCTCTTTCTGAAGCTCGACGGCGGCATGCGGGTTGCCGTACCATTTTTCATAGGCCGCCGGATCGCGCAGCCGGAAATCGGCGCTGAGGTCGACGATTTTAAGGTCGCGCGGCAGGGCGCTGATCACCTCCTGGCTGGTCTTATGTGGCAGTGCGCAAAAGCACAGGTCAATGGCCGAAAAATCAATCTGTTCGATGGTCACCATATCGGGCAGATCAAGATGGCGCAGATGCGGAAATACCTCGGCCATGGATTGTCCGGCCTTGGAATTCGCGCCAAGGGCGGCGATTTCCATGCTCGGATGGGTGGCGATCAGCCGGACAAGCTCTGCCCCGGTATAGCCGCTGGCGCCAAGAATGGCGATTTTATGGGTCATGGGTGACCTCGCTTTCAAATCTCAGGTGAAGAAGTAGATCGTTTCGGGCAGGCCCGCAATGCGGCCAAATGCTCGTCCGCCCTTACAGGCGGCCTCGCTCAGGCGGCCTCAAAGGTGATCTGTCGTCGCAAGAATTGCGTGGCCCGCGACGAGACCCGCTTGGGATCGCCCGTGGTCAGGAACTTTGACACTTCGCCCGTGCCCACCATTTTGGGGTGACGGATGAGATAGTCGGCAAGGCTTTCTGCCACAAGATTGGCCTGGCTGTAGACCGCCACATTTGGCCCGAGCGCGTCCTGAAATGCATCCTGCATCAGCGGATAATGGGTACAGCCCAAAATCGCCGCCTCCGGCTCTGGCATCTTGCGGCGCAAGGCATCCACATGGCTGCGCACAAGGGCCTCGGCAAGGATCATGTCACCGTCCTCGATCGCATCGACAACGCCGCCACAGGCCTGCGCCTCGACATCGACGCCGATCGCGCGAAACGCCAACTCGCGCTGAAAGGCGCGGCTGCTGACGGTGGCGGGGGTGGCAAACAGAGCCACATGTTTCACGGCCACCTCGCGGGGCGGGGAATTGTCGCCCCAGTGCCGTTCGGTCAGCGCCTCGATCAGCGGCACAAAGACGCCAAGCACCCGCTTGTCGGTGGGCACCCAGGATTCCTGCATCCGCCGAAGGGCCGCCGCCGAGGCGGTGTTGCACGCAAGGATGACAAGATCGCAACCCGCCTGAAACAGCCGATCCACCGCCTTGGTGGTCAGGTCATAGACATCATCGGCGTCGCGCACCCCATAAGGCGCATGGGCATTGTCGCCAAGATACACCAAGGGCAGATCCGGCAGGCGCTTGTGCACCGCATCCAGAACCGTCAGCCCACCAAGCCCGCTGTCAAAAATCCCTACCGCCATCTGCCGCCGTCCGCGTTTGTTATTCGAAATCAAACCCGAACTGAAAAGGACTCACCGGGTCTGGCGATAACTCATACGTCTTGCTGCGTAAAAACGCCATGAGGGATTTTGTGTCACCGGCATGCCGGTCCAATGCATCGCGCGCGATCGGTTCGCCCACGGCAACGCGCACCGGGGTATCAAGCCGCTTGTGAAATTCCTTGATCAACAGGCCCATGCGCAGGGTCTGATGCAGGTGGCTGGCGATCTGGAACATCCGGCTGGTGTGGCCGTCAAAATATAGCGGCACCACCGTCGCGCCGGATTTCGCCACCATCCGCGCCGTGAACCCGCGCCAGCCGGGATCAAGCGGGCGGGAAAAGGGCGTGGCGGCGGTGCTGACGGTGCCGCCGGGAAAGATGCCGATGGCGCCGCCCTGCCCCAGATAGCCAAGCGCCGCCTTGCGCGTCGCGAGGTTAAGCGCCACCGCCTCTTTGCTGCCCTCAAATCTGATCGGCAGGATCACCCGCCGCAGATCCTCGGCGCGCGCAAACACGTGATGCGCCAGATTCCGGCCATCACCTCTAGACTGAGACCATAGCGCGCCACCATCACCTGCCAGAAATCGCGCCCCTGTGCGATATCGCCCTCATAGCCCGCCGCGCGTTTGATCAGATCAATCCGCCCGGTGAGGTTTTCCATGGTGCGGATCAGGGCGCGCCCGCCCCGGCTTGTGGCCGAATGGGCATAGCTTATGTCGCGCGCAATCTGGCCGGTGTCGCGCGCAATCTGGCCGGTCTGTTGCATGGCGTGGTCCTGCGTTTCCATCCTGCGCCGGTTCGGCGCTGCCCCAGATGTGCCCGGATCGCATGACGGTTTCGTGACACCTACTCTGCCGCCTGCGCCCGTGGCGTGCCGCCAGAGTGGATCACCGCAAGCAGCTCTTCGCGCCGTTTGGCGGCCTTGGCCTCGGCCACCTCTTTCACCGGACCAAAGCCACGGATCGACAGCGGCAGCGCGGCCAGCGCGATGATTGCCTCGCAGGTCGCCGGGGTCAGCTTGGGCAGAACCGCATCCATATCCGCCTCGTATTGCGTGATCAACGCGCGCTCCATCCGGCGTTCCTTGGTGCGCCCAAAGGGATCAAGCGGCGTGCCGCGCAGACGTTTGAGGCGCGCCAGGATACGGAATACCCGCAGGATTCCCGGCCCGAATTCGCGTTTCACCGGGCGACCGTCAGCGCCGATTTTGGATAGGATCGGCGGTGCAAGGTGGAATTTCATCTTGAAATCATTGCCAAATTCAGCGCGCGCCTTAGAGGCCGTTTCAAGATGCAGGCGCGCGACCTCGTATTCGTCCTTATAGGCCAAAAGCTTGTGATAGCCCTTGGCGACGGCCTCTTTCACCGCCTCGTCGCCAATCCCCGCCAGCCGCTTTTCATAGCGCTTGGCAAGTCCCTTGCCCTGATAGGCGCGCAGATGATCGGCGCGATAGGCGATCTTTTCGGCGAGTGTTTTAGGCTTCTGCACCACATTCGGCGCAAGAACCGTGGCAACATCGCCGGGATAAAGCGCCGCCCAACGGCCCACTTCAAAGGCGCGCAGGTTCTTTTCCACCGCCGCGCCATTGAGCGTGATGGCCTGGGTAATCGCATCATGGCTGATCGGCAAAAGCCCGCGCTGCCAGGCGGCACCAAAGATCATCATGTTGGAATAGATCGAATCGCCCATCACCGTCCTGGCCAGTTCCGAGGCATCGAAAAGTTGCACATCGTCGCGAAGCCGCGCCTCAAGCGCCAGTTCAAGGCGGTCGCTCGGCAGGTGAAATTCGGTGTTGCGGGTGAAATCGCCGGTGATGATCTCGTGGCGGTTGACCACCGCCCCGGTGCGCCCGGCACGAGTAAGGCCAAGGGTTTTCGCCCCCGCACTGACCACAAGATCGCCGCCAATCAAGGCGTCACATTCACCAGTTGCGACCCGGATCGCATTGATATCGCTTGGATTTTTTGCAATGCGGCAATGGATATGCACCGCGCCGCCCTTTTGCGCGAGGCCGGCCATTTCCATCATGCCCGCGCCGTTGCCGTCAATTTGCGCCGCCTGTGCAAGCACCGCGCCGATGGTCACAACCCCGGTGCCGCCCACGCCTGTGATCACCACGTTATGGGTGCCGTTGATCACCGGCAATTCGGGCATGGGCAGGTCTGGTAAAACCAGATCAGCGGTCTGATCCTTGCGGATCACCGCGCCCTCAAGCGTGACAAAAGAGGGGCAGAAGCCCTTGATACAACTGAAATCCTTGTTACAACTCGACTGGTCAATCGCGCGCTTGCGGCCAAGTTCGGTCTCGACCGGAACGATTGACACACAGTTCGATTGCACCCCGCAATCGCCACAGCCCTCGCAGACATCGGTGTTGATGAACACGCGCTTGTCCGGGTCCGGAAACAGGCCCCGCTTGCGGCGGCGGCGCTTTTCGGCGGCGCAGGTCTGAACATAGATGATGGCCGAGACGCCTTGGATTTTCTCGAACCGATTCTGCACCTCCATCAACTCTGATCTCTCAAAACAATCAACGCCTTGCGGGAAGTACTTAAGGTCGATATCTTCCTTTTCGTCATAGACAACGGCGAGATGTTTCACCCCCATCGCGCATAATTCGGCGGCGATGCGCGGCGCGTCAAGGCCGCCTTCATTGGGCTGCCCGCCGGTCATCGCCACCGCGTCATTGTAGAGGATCTTGTAGGTCATCGTCGTGCCCGCCGCGAGGGCGGCGCGAATCGCTTGCACGCCGGAATGGTTATAGGTGCCGTCGCCTAGGTTTTGAAATACATGCCCGCGCGTGGAAAACGGCGCCTCGCCGATCCAATTGGCGCCCTCACCGCCCATATGGGTAAATCCGGTGGTCTCGCGGTCCATCCATTGCACCATGTAATGACAGCCGATGCCGGCATAGGCGCGCGCCCCTTCGGGCAGTTTGGTGCTGCTGTTATGCGGACAGCCTGCACAGAAATACGGCAAGCGGGTCGCGATTTCCTCGGCGTTGTCATTGCGCCGCGCCTCGGCCAGAGACGACAGCCCGGCATTGATGCGATCGGTGCCGCGGCCCTCTTCGATCAGGATTTCCCCCAGCTTTTCGGCGATCAGGATCGGGTCAAGCGCGCCGCGCGTCGGGAAAAGCTCTGGCCCGTGCATCGAGCCGGCCCCGCCGCCCTTGTGCCAGCCATAAACCCGCCGCCCGTGGCGGTCGTTAAAGATCGCCTCCTTGATCTGCACCTCGATCAGCTTGCGCTTTTCTTCCACCACCACGATCAGATCAAGCCCTTCGGCCCAATCGTGAAACCCGCGCATATCAAGCGGAAAGGTCTGACCGATCTTATAGGTCGTAAGGCCAAGCCGCTCGGCCTCGGCCGCGTCAACGCCCAAAAGATCAAGCGCATGCACCAAATCAAGCCAGTTCTTGCCCGCCGCGACAAAGCCGATCTTGGCGCCGGGTTTGCCCCAGACGCGCTTGTCCATCTTGTTGGCATGGCTGAACGCCTCGGCGGCAAAGCGTTTGTGGTCGATCATCCGCGTTTCCTGATCGTGCGGCGTGTCGCCAAGGCGGATGTTCAACCCGCCCTCTGGCACCTCAAAGTCGGGA
>JAVVFB010000350.1:0-2395 GCA_032251095.1 Roseovarius sp.
CTGCGCCGCCGCCGCCTTGAGGGTTTCGCGCGCCACCGCCCCGGCCATGCGCAGCTTGTCATAACCATCCGGCACCGTGGTCGAGCCGCCGGTGATTTGCAGGCCGAGAAATTTCATCGGCGCATCCATCACCGCGCGCGTGGTTGTCGCGAGGACGCTATCGTCGGTCGCGCGGAACGGCACCGCATCGCCCGACAGGGCGGTGTTGTAATAGGCCGGGCTTGGCGGGCCGGGATCGGTCTTGATCTGGTCAAGCTCGACATCCAATTCCTCGGCGATCAAGGCCGCCTGCACCGAAATCGCACCTTGCCCCTTGTCGGCGCGTGGTGTGATCAGGGTGATGTCCTGTGCGGTGATCAGAACATAAGGCGTGAGCGCCGCCGCCCCCTCGGGCAGATCATCAAGCAAGGGATTGGCATGCGGGGTCTTGTATTTGTAAACGCCAAAGGCGACGCCTCCGACAATCGCGGCAGAGCCGATCAGGAACGTGCGCCGGGCGATGGTTTTGAGACGTCCCAAGAGCTATCCCTCGCTCAGTTTGGCGGCGGCGGCCTTTACCGCCTCGCGGATGCGCGGATAGCTGCCACAGCGGCACAGGTTGCCCGACATGGCATCGTCAATATCGGCGTCGCTCGGGGCCGGGGTTTCGGCCAAAAGGCTGGCGGCCTGCATCATCTGGCCCGACTGGCAATAGCCGCATTGCGCCACTTGATGCTCGATCCAGGCAGCCTGAACCGGGTGCGGGGCCTCGGGCGTGCCAAGCCCCTCGATCGTTGTCACCGCGCCCCAGACATCGCCCGCCGCCACCTGACAGGAGCGCACCGCGACGCCGTCGATATGCACGGTGCAGGCGCCGCATTGCGCGACGCCACAGCCGTATTTCGGCCCGGTCAGACCCAATTCATCCCGCAACACCCACAAAAGCGGCATCTCGGGTTCGAGATCCTTGACGTCATACAGGGTGCCATTGACGGTGAGTTGCACGCTTATGTCCCTTTCGGTGATCCCGTTGGCGCAAAACATAAACTGTTTGGTTTAGGTGTCCAGCGCCGAAAGGCCGGATATGGCCGCCTGCCGCATCGCGCCGTCAAGGTGGCCCGATCATCGCCATTGCGGATGGCTGATTTCGCCAATACCCTTGGAGCACCCCCGTTCAAGGCTGGGCGCTGCTGCGCCATGATGCGGGGCAGGGAGGCCCGCTATGAACCGATTTGACGATATCCCCGAAACCGCGCTTGCATGGTATCGCGCGGGCAAGGGCGCGGCGCTTGCCACGGTGGTCGAAACATGGGGCAGCGCCCCGCGTCGTGTCGGCAGCCAGCTTGCGATTTCCGGCGCGGGCGAGATTGCCGGCTCGGTCTCGGGCGGATGTGTCGAGGGCGCGGTTGTGGCCGAGGCGCTTGACGCGATCGAGACGGGCAAGCCGGTGATGCTTGAATATGGGGTCTCTGACGGTGATGCCTTTGCGGTCGGTCTTGCCTGTGGCGGCACGATCCGCGTGCTGGTCGAGCCGGTCGGCGCTGTTCTGCCCGAACCGCTTTTGGCCGATCTGGTTCTGGCCCGCGAGGCGCGTGTGCCGGTGGCCTATGTCACCGGGATGACCGCCGCGCGCCGACTTGAGCGCGAGGGTCACGGCGCGCGCTTTCGCATGGATCGCTCGGGCTTTGAAGAGGATGGCGAAACCTTCGTGGCGATTCACAACCCGCCGCTGCGCCTGATCATCGTCGGTGCGGTGCATATCGCCCAGGCCCTTGTGCCGATGGCGCGGATTGCCGGCTATGATCCGCTATTGATCGACCCGCGCGAAAGCTTTGCCTCGAAGGCGCGCTTTCCCGGTGAAACCATCCTGCATGACTGGCCCGATGAGGCGGTCAAGGCCTATGGGCTTGATAGCCGCACCGCGCTTGTCCTGCTGACCCATGACCCCAAGCTTGACGATCCGGCCCTCGCCGAGGCGCTGCGCTCGGATGTGTTTTACATCGGCGCGCTTGGTTCGACCCGCACCCATGCCAAGCGGGTGGAACGGCTTGAAACCGCCGGGTTTTCCAAGCATGACATCGCGCGCATTCATGGCCCCATCGGCCTTGATATCGGCGCGGCGGGCCCGGCCGAGATCGCCGTGGCGGTGCTGGCGGAAATCACCCGCGTCCTAAGGCTTGGCGCGTGAAGTTCGGCCCCCTGCCGATAGATCAGGCGATTGGCGCGATCCTTGCCCATTCCGAGCAACTGCCTGGTGGGCGCTTGCGCAAGGGCGTGGTGCTTGACGCCGATCACCTCAAGGCCTTGCGCGCGGCGGGGTTTGACGAGGTCACCGTGGCGCGCCTTGAGTCGGGTGATCTGCACGAAGATGCCGCCGCCGCAGAGCTGGCCCGCGCGCTTTTGGGGCAGGGCCGTG
>JAVVFB010000351.1:0-2362 GCA_032251095.1 Roseovarius sp.
TGAGTTCTGGATTGATATTCAGTTCGGGCAGGGCCTGTCACTCACCGGGCCGAATGAACAAGACATCCTCTTGCGCGTGCCGTTGCGGTTGCGCATCCGAAAGCGTGGGGATGCAACGTGGCGTAACCTGCCGGAGTTGCACTTTCGCGCGGCGCAGCTCGGCACGCGTCGGGCGACGATCAAATTTGCATGGCGCGACGGCCCTGTAAACACGTCTGCTGCATCATCGGCGGGATGGGTGGAGGCGCGCACGCTTTCGCCGGGGCAGGCTATCGCCCCGAATACCGATGATTGGGTGGCTGACCCGTATTTCGAGGCGGTGTCTGGGGATAGGTGGATCACGGCTGGCAACGCCGCGACAAGCCGAGTGACAAACCTGATCATGGGCGATTACGAGGCGGAATTTCAGCTTGATCGAGCCGAGTTCCCGCCGGGGGCTTATGAGGTGGAGTTGCGGCGGGGTTATGCCTTCAAGGATAACCAATATGTCACGGCAACCTATGCCATCGGCGGGCAGATCAGGGACCCGTTCCACTTCGAGGGCGAGAGCGCGGAACGCATATTCCAGACGCAGAAAAACCTTGTCGATAAGCTGGACTTGGTGCGCTATTCCTCGGTCTGGAATGACACGCCTGTGAAGCGAGGCGGGTTTGCGATCATCGCCATTCGGGCGGTTGACACCGTGATTGAAGGTCTGAGCGCGATTGCATCCGGCTATGTGAAGGACTGGGACGGCACCGGCTGGAATAATTGGGTGACAACGAGCAACCCGGCCCCACATGCGCGGGACATTCTCATCGGCGCGCACAACGCCAAGCCACGCAAAGAAACAATGCTACTAGATCAGGATTTCCTTGATCTTCGCGCGGACAACTTTGAGTGCAATGCAATCATTGAGGGGCAGTCTGTAGAGGACGCTATGCGGATTGTTCTCGGGACCGCGTTCGCGCAGGAATACCGCGCGGAAGTGTTCGGGGTGATCCGAGACCGCGACCGTTCGGCGGAAACGCCGGTGCAGATATTCACGCCGCAGAATATGGCAGAGTTTGAATGGTCGCGCGGGTTTCCTGACTTGCCGGACGGTTTCCGGGCGACTTTTGCGGATCGTGATGACAACTACAATCCGCGCCAGATCATTCACCCGGTCGGGGCATCCTTGACTGAGCAGGTCACGATTGAGGGTCTTGTGACTGAGGCGCAAGTCAGGTCGCGACTTCAATACGATCTGGACACGGCGCGGTTGAGGTCCGTTTTCTATTCGTGGAGCGCCGCAGATGAAGCGGTTAAGGTGCGGCGCGGTGATCTTGTCGGGCTTGCGACGGACGCCCTTTCGGGCCGCACATTTACTGGGCGGATTGCGGATTATGTTCTGGACGCTGATGGGCTTGTTGAGGCGGTTCTTTTGGACAACGAGCCTGACATGCGGTCGGAGCCGAATTGGCCGGATATTGTGGACTTGTCGAAGGTGGCTGACATGAGCCTGATCGGTGCGCGGTTCGGGCTGGCTATCCGGCGCAAGGGAATGGTGGTCACAACGCACGAGGTCACGGCGTCAAACCTTGGTGACGGGTGGCTTGATTTGGTGACGCCCGCCGATTTGCCTGCTATAGATAGTGGTGACAGGTGCGCGGTTGGCCCTCTTGGGCAGGAGTTCCGGCGGGTTATCGTGATCGACATGAGGCCGAAAAGCCTAAATGAGTGGAACATAACGGCAGTCCCGGAGGCCCCGCATCTATGGCAATAAATCGTGACACCCTTTACAGCGACATTGCAATTCCGCCCACGACGCCGGGAAGCGGGGGCCTGAATTTCCTCGCGCAGTATGGCGAGTTCATGAGCGCGCTGATCGACACGGCGACATTGCGGCTTGCGGTCACTGGCACGGATACCCTTGTTGCGACGACTGAGCCGTTTTCCCTGTCCGCGAGCGGATACAAGCCGGGGATGAAATTCACCTTCTTCGTTCAGAACGAGAATACCGGGCCGGTCACGATCAACATTGACGGCGCGGGCGCAACGCCGATCCTGACGGCTGACGGTCAGGCGCTGGCACCGGGTGCGCTTGTTCCAAACGTGCTTTATCTCATAGCGCGCGGGGGAACGAATTTCCGCCTCTTGGGCGCGACCGGCACGAGCGGTGCTGCTTCTGCATTGCGGCAGGTATTTGACGCGACGTTCGTTTGGGCAAATAACTTGCCGGTGGAAACGTTGGTCATGGTGGAGCTTTGGGGCGCGGGGCGCGGTGGTGCAACATCGAGCGGCGGCAATGGTGCGGAGTATGCTGTTGCAGTTTACCGTGCTGGTGATTTGCCATCTCAAGTTACGACAACGATCCCCAGCGGGAGTGCGCCGAATACTGACG
>JAVVFB010000352.1:0-2353 GCA_032251095.1 Roseovarius sp.
CGGGCACGCCGTCGTCGATCACCACCACGTTCGACGGTTTTCCGATGTCACAGCGCGGACAGGGCGAACAGGCGCTGCGCATCGGTATCACCGCGTCCCTGGCGGGCGGGCTGGTGTCGCTGGCGGCGCTCTATTTCTTCACGCCATTCCTTGCGGCTTTTGCAATCAAGTTCTCCTATGTGGAGAAATTCCTTGTAATCCTCTTTGCCCTCACGGTCATGGGCGCGTTGTCGCGCAGCATGTTGATGGGCGTGTTTTCTGGATTTCTGGGCATTTTCCTGAGCCTCATCGGCGTCTACAGCGTCGATATCGGTGGCAATGGCCAGTATCGTCTGGTGCCTGAGGCACTGGAGGGCACGCTTTACAGCGGCTTTGCCCTTTTGCCGGTGCTGATCGGCCTTTTCGGGTTGGCGGCAGTGCTGGAAGAGGCGGAAAAAGGCGTCCCAAAAGGGCAGACCATCGCCGATCTGAAGAAATCCAAGGTGCCATTCGACTGGTCGGTGTTCCGCGGCCAGTATGTGAACCTGTTGCGCTCCGGCTCGATTGGCACATTCGTGGGGATGTTGCCCGGGGTGGGCGGATCGGCGGCCTCGATCCTGTCCTACACCGCTGCCAAGACCACCTCGCGCCAGCCCGAAAGCTTTGGCAAGGGCAATCCGGCGGGGGTCATCGCCTCAGAGGCGGGCAATAACGCGCTGACCGGGGGGGCGCTGGTGCCGCTTTTGTCGCTCGGTATTCCGGGGGATGCCACCACGGCCATCCTGATCGGGGCCTTCGCGCTTCAGGGGATACAGGTCGGCCCGCTCTTCATCGCGCAGAACCCGGCCACCTGGGACGCGATCATCATCGCCCTGCTGCTGGCCAATGTGGCAATGTTCGTGGTAATGTTCTTTGCCATTCGCTGGTTCGCGCTGGCGGTGGCGATCCCCAAGCACCTGCTTTACCCGGTCATCCTATTGATGTGCGTGGTCGGGGCATATACGATCAATTACGGCATCATGTTCGATGTCTGGACGCTGCTCATCTTCGGTGTCTTTGGCTGGCTCGCGGGCAAGCTCGGGATCGAGATCGCGCCCTTCATCATAGGCTTTATCCTCGGGCCGTCGGCGGAGATCTATTTTGTCAAAAGCCTTGAATCCTTTGGCGATCTGACGATCTTCTTCACCAAGAGCTGGATCGCGGTCATACTCTGGTTGCTTATTGCCGGGTCGGTGGCGGTCTCTGTGGTGCTGGCACGGCGGGCGCGGGCGAACGGGCACGAACAAGAGGCGTGAAAAGGCAGGAAACGGCAGATGAAGGCAACCGATCACAGCGCCCTTGAACGGGCCCGCCCGCGCCATCGCGTGACCATGGCCGAGGTGGGGCGCATCGCGGGGGTGACGCAGGTGACGGTGTCGCGCGCGCTGTCGGACCCGTCCAAGGTTTCGTCCGCAACGCTGGAGCGTATCCGCCACGCCATCGAGGCCACTGGCTTTGTGCCCAATGCGCTGGCGGGCGCGCTGGCGTCACAGCGCAGCATGCTGGTTTCGGCGCTGGTGCCGTCGCTGACCAACGTGGTCTATTCGGCGATGCTCGCCTCTTTTGGCCGGGCCATGCGCGCGGACGGTTATCAGCTTCTGGTCACGGAAACCGGGTTCGACCCCGAGGAAGAGGCCGAGGCCGTGGAAACCCATCTCTCGCGCCGTCCCGATGCGCTGCTGCTCACAGGCGTGCATCACGCACCGCGCACGCGGCGGATGCTGTTGGCCGCAGGCGTGCCGGTGGTCGAGTTGTGGGATATGACCGAGACGCCGATTGATATCTGCGTGGGCTTTTCGCATCGGCGCGCGGGTGAAGCGATGGCGGATTTCGCCCTTGGCAAGGGCCATCGCCGCGCCGCCGTCGCCACCGCCGCCGATGAGCGCGCCCGCCGTCGCGCCAGCGCCTTTGCCGCGCGCTTCATCACGGGGGGTGGCGCGGGGCCGGTGCCCGAGGCTGTGGCCGAGCGTGCGAGCATCGAGACCGGGCGGGACTTGTTGGCCGATCTGCTTGACAATCGGGGCTTTGCCGGGGGCGTGGTGGCGTGCAGTTCCGACGTCCTTGCCCATGGCGTGATGATCGAGGCGCAGGCACGCGGCCTCAACGTGCCGGGACAGGTGGCGGTGATCGGGTTTGGCGATCAGGAATTCGCCCGCGCCACCCATCCCGCGCTCAGCACCGTCAAGGTCGATCTCGACCGGCTGGGCCGCGAGGGAGCGGCGGCGCTCACGGCGCGCCTGACGGGCCAGACCCCCGCCCCGAGCGAGCATGTGATCGACCTCGGCTTCGAGATCGTCGACCGCGCCACGGCCTGAGGTGCAAACGACCTGATGCC
>JAVVFB010000353.1:0-2343 GCA_032251095.1 Roseovarius sp.
CCCGGAGCGCAACAATCTGGTTGGCCACAACCTGCGCGGTTATATCGAAGACCTCGAAAAGCGGATGCGCAACGCGGCGGCCAATCTGGAGTTCGAGGAAGCCGGACGGCTGCGCGACGAAATCCGGCGGCTGGAAGCGGATGAGCTCGGCATCCCCGACGGCGAAAAGCGAGCGCCGATCGTGGGGCGCAGCAACGAAGGCAAGCCGGGGACGCGCAAGACGCGGTATGGGAAGGTGCGGGCAAAGCGGATGGGGGGGAAGCCTTGATGTGTTAAACTTGACACTGTTAAACTTGACAGATTAAGATAGCGACCGTATCCAGCGCTTGAAAGGGCGCAATATGACCACCGGCCGCACAAAAACTGACTTCCTGTCATTTCTAGATTTTCTTAGCGAAAAGGGACTCCTAGCGAAAGCTACCGCGCAGTCTCGGAAAGCCTCGGCAAACAAAGTCTTCGCGATTTTGGATGCGGACGAGGCGAAGGATGTTACCACGATTGACCTCGACGAATTAATGTATCGCTTCAGCAATCTAGCGGGGCAGAATTACAAACCCCAGAGCCTTCAAGTCTACAAGAGTCGTATCAGATCGGCTCTTGATGACTTTATAAGCTACAAGGAAAACCCTCTAGGATTTAAACCTGCACTGCAGTCCCGTTCAAAAGGCGCCAAGAAATCAAATCAGCTTGTTAGTGCATTATCACAAGCCAAAAATGGCAAAGGCGTTAACGTTCAGGAACATATCCCTTCCTCGGACCCAATCCAAACAAGGCCGTCAGACGACATATTGCCTATATCCCTTCGTCACGGCCTCACGGTGAAAATTGCGCACTTGCCATTCGATTTGACCCCTGCCGAAGCCAAAAAGATCGCGAACATCATTCTGGCCCACGCTACCGAGACCTGACCACCTGTGGAAAACCTTGACTCCTCCCGACGTGTCCCCCATAAGGGACAAGCTTTCGAGCTGGTGGAAACGCCGGTCTTTTCGGATTGGCTCGGCTCTTTGCGAGACCGGCGAGCGCGCGCTAGGATCGTGACTCGCCTTGATCGCTTGGCCGGTGGGAATTTCGGCGATCACAAGTCCGTCAAGGGCGGGGTCTTCGAACTTCGCATCGACTATGGGCCGGGCTACCGGGTGTATCTCTTCCAGCGGGGCAAAGAGCTTGTCATTCTTCTTTGTGGGGGCGACAAGCGCACGCAGGATGCCGACATTGCCCATGCAAAGCGGCTGAAGGAAGAGATCGAGCGCACCAATGGAGCTTCGCCCATTTGACCCCGCCAATTACCTCGAAACGGAGGAAGACATCCTCTATTATCTCGAAGCGGCGATGGAGGGGAATGACCCCAAGCATATCGCCCGTGCGCTGGGTGATGTCGCTCGTTCCAAGGGCATGAGCGAGATCGCCAAGACGTCAGGCCTCGGTCGGCAGGCGCTTTATCGGGCGCTGTCGGAAGACGGCAACCCGACGCTGGAAACCCTGCTAGGCGTGCTGGATGCGCTGGGCCTGCAATTGACTGTGCAACCCCGCGCTGCCTGATCCCGCGCGGGCTTGAACCCCGCGTCCAAGCCTGTCACTCACCACCCGCATGAAACAGCGATTCCCCGCGTGCCTTGCCGCGCTTATTCTTGCCGTCCTTTCCTCCCCCGTCGCCGCGCAGGATGCGCCCGCGCCGAAGGCTGAGGCGGCCGATCCTGCCACACCCACCCCGCAGGTGCGCAACCGCGATCTCACCGGCATCTTTGGCGGGCAGCGCGTGGCCTATCGGGCGACCATTGCCGACACCATCCTGTCCGACGACGCGGGCAAACCCGAAGCCGTGATCGTCACCACGTCCTACGTCAAAACCCCCGCTGACCCATCGCGCCCGGTGTTCTTCATCTATAACGGCGGCCCCGGCTCCGGCTCGGTGTGGCTCCAGATGGGCGCGTTCGGGCCAAAGCGGGTGGCGATCCCTTCGGACGCGCGCGATGATGGCGCGCCGCCCTACCCGCTGCTCGACAACCCCGACAGCCTGCTCGATGTCGCTGATCTGGTGTTCATCGACCCGCCGGGCACCGGGTTCAGCCACCTTACCCAAGGCACCGATCCCAAGAAATATTACGGCCTCAGGCAGGATGGCCGCGCGGTGGCGCAAGTGATCCGCCGCTGGCTCAATGACAATGGCCGCTGGAACAGCCCCAAATATCTCGGCGGGGAAAGTTATGGCACCAGCCGCACCGCGATGGTGGTGGATGAACTGGAAGGCGGCACCTTCAACGATGTCGGCTTTAACGGGCTGATCCTGATCTCGACCATCCTCGATTTCGCCGGGCGTGAACCGACACCGGGCAACGAAAT
>JAVVFB010000354.1:0-2333 GCA_032251095.1 Roseovarius sp.
CTGCGGGTGTTCGTCAAGCACGGCCTCACGGCGGCCTACATCCCCCGCGTGCTGGTGCGCATGCGCGCGGGCGGGGCCAGCAACCGCTCGCTGATAGCGCGCTGGCGCGCCAACCGCATGGACCGCGAAGCCTGGCGAGTGAACCGCCTGCGCCCGCGGCCATGGACCTTGCTGGCCAAGCCGCTGCGCAAGGTGGGGCAGTGGTGGGTGTGAAGAGCCATCCCCCTGTGCCAGGATAATCGCACTAAATCCCGAAAATTTGCATTTTTTCCTCCTTAAACCCCATTTTATTGCTAATATGGCTGAGGAGGACGTGTTAATGACCGAAAATTTGCTGGACACACTACCCGAAGCCTTTGTTTCAACCACTGAACTATCAGTGGCGGTTTCGCGCGCGGTAAAGCAAGGCAGGCTGCGCAAGCTGGCATCGCGGCTTTATACCAAGAATCTGACCGATCCGCCCGAACACATTGTGCGGCGTCATCTTTGGCAGCTTGTCGCAAGCTATGTGCCCGGCGCGCTGATAGCAGATCGCACGGCGCTCGAAAATGTACCCGCAGCCGATGGCTCCATTTTCGTCATTGCAGACCGCAAGCGCGATATTGAGCTGCCGGGTATCACGATTCGCCCGCGCAAGGGCGCCCCGCCCCTGGAGGGCGACCAACCCTTTGTCGGCAAGCTTTTTCTGTCTTCGCCGGCGAGAGCCTATTTGGAAAACATGGCGCCGTCCCGCAAGCGGGCCGGCAGCGTCGCACGAACCCTGAGCCGGAAGGAACTCGAAGAGCGCCTGGAGACGATGCTCCGACGGGGAAATCCCGAAAGCCTGAACAAGCTCCGTGACCGTGCGCGCGAAATCGCGCCCGAACTTGGCCTCGAGGACGAATTCCGACGACTGGACAAATTGATCGGCGCACTGCTCGGCACAAGAGACGAAATTCTGGAAACGCCGGCGGGCAAGGCGCGCCATGCGGGTACGCCATTCGATCCTGAGCGCGTAGAGCTGTTTGAAAAGTTGCATGCTGATTTGCGCGCATGGCCACCGTCGGTACGACTGTCACAGCCAACCGGAGCAACGGCGCGAGCAACTTTGGCATTCTTTGAGGCCTATTTTTCGAACTTCATCGAGGGCACCGAGTTTGAAGTTTCGGAAGCAGCCGACATTGTTTTTCGTGGCCTTATCCCCCGTGGACGGCCCGAGGACGCGCACGATGTGCTCGGCACCTGGCGGGTGGTGTCTGACCGGTCAGGGCTTGCCCGCCTGCCGAAAGATCTGCCCGCGTTGTTCACGCTGCTGCGCCAGCGCCATGCGGCCATTATGGGCGCACGCCCGGACAAGCGACCCGGGGAGTTCAAGGAAGCAGGCAACCGCGCGGGGGCTACGGTATTCGTGGCACCCAACCTTGTTGCAGGAACGCTCGCGCAGGGTTTCGACTTTTATCGCTGTATCGACTCGCCGTTTGCGCGCGCCGTGTTCATGATGTTTATGGTCTCCGAGGTTCACCCCTTTGCCGATGGCAATGGCCGTGTTGCCCGCATCATGATGAACGCGGAGCTTGTCGCCGCCGACGAGGAGCGAATCGTCATCCCCACGGTATATTGCAACAACTATCTCGCCGCATTAAAGGCACTGTCCCACCATGCCGTGACGGAGCCTTTGTTGCGCGTGCTCGACTATGCCCAGCGGTGGACGGCATCTATTGATTGGGGCGAATTCGAGGAAACCCGCCGCATTCTTGAGGAATGCAACGCCTTTGTTGAACCAAACCATGCGGACGAGACAGGCGTTCGTTTACGCATGCCGAGCATGGTGTAGACAATAAACTGCCGATTACCAACCCTGAAGCGCTTGCATGGTTCCTTGGTTACGTGCACAGTAAACCCTGTTTTATGTGGCAACAAACAAGGAGCCGACCATGCAAAGCATGACCCTGGAGCAGCTACGCGCTGCCAGTAACGCCGGTGGCGTGTCAGGCGTGACCTTGAAAGGGGAGGGCGGGGCGTTCCTCGTTCAGATCGACACCCGCAGCGGTTCCCGTGCTGTGCTGTCAAAGGCCCGCAGCACCGAGCCGCGCCGCTTCGGCAATCCTCTGGCGGCGTTGAATGTGCTGCGTGATATTGGCATCACGGTAGGCCAGTTCGACGCGCGCGAATACAACCCGGCGGAGAAGGCACGCGACGCCGGCAACCGGGGCAGGGCCGAGGCCATGCGCGGCGCGCATGAAGCCGCAGCCTATAACCAGTGGCTGGCCGGCGAGATTCAGGCATCCATTGACGACCCCCGGCCGAGCATCCCGCACGATGAAGTGATGGCTGAGATGGACGCCGACATTGCC
>JAVVFB010000355.1:0-2332 GCA_032251095.1 Roseovarius sp.
CCATATCGCCGCCCGAGCTGAAATAGCCGACACCGCCGCCATAAAGGCCGCGCTTTTCCGGCTCAAGCTCGTCGATGATCTGCATGGCGCGGACCTTGGGCGCGCCCGAAACCGTGCCCGCAGGCAGGCCCGCCAGAAGCGCCGAAAGCGCATCCTGATCCTCGGCCAGCTCGCCCACCACGTTCGAGACGATATGCATCACGTGACTATAGCGCTCGATGATGAACTGTTCGGTCGGGCGCACGGTGCCGATCTTGCTGACGCGGCCGGCGTCGTTGCGGCCCAGATCCAGCAGCATCAGATGCTCGGCCAGCTCTTTCTTGTCGGCCAGAAGATCGGCCTCAAGCGCGCGATCCTCGGCCGGGGTGGCGCCGCGCGGGCGGGTGCCCGCAATCGGGCGCACGGTGACCTCGTTGCCAAATACCCGCACAAGGATTTCCGGGCTGGCGCCGACCACCTGAAACCCACCGAAATTGAAATAGAACATGAAGGGCGAGGGGTTGGTGCGGCGCAAACTGCGATAGAGCGAAAACGGCGGCTGGCGGAAATCCTGGGTCCAGCGTTGGCTTGGCACGACCTGAAAGATATCGCCGGCACGGATGTAATCCTTGGCCTTTTCGACGGCGGCCTTGTAGCCCTCGCGGGTGAAATTCGACACCGGGGCGGCATCTTCACGGGCCTCGCCAAGGCTGCGGCTGGCCTGGGGCAGGGCGCGGTCAAGATCGCGCATCGCATCCATCACCCGCTCGGCGGCCTGTGCATAGGCGGCCTTGGCCGATTGCCCGGAGCTGACCCAGGCGGGGGCCACGACCGTCACCTCGCCCTTGACGCCGTCAAGCACCGCCACGACCGAGGGCCGCAGCATCACCGCATCGGGAAGACCAAGCGGATCGGGGTTCACATCCGGCAGGTGTTCGACCAGACGGATCATGTCATAGCCAAGATAGCCAAACAGCCCCGCGCTTGAGGCCGGAAGATCCTCGGGCAGGTCAATCCGGCTTTCGGCGATCAGCGCGCGCAGATTATCAAGCGGATCACCGGCCTGATCCTCAAAGCTATCGGTATCAAAGCGTGCCTCGCGGTTGATCCGGCTTTTGGTGCCATGACATTGCCAGATCAGATCGGGCTTCATGCCGATGATCGAATAGCGCCCGCGCACCTCGCCGCCGGTGACCGATTCAAGCATGAAAGCATCGCGCGCGGCCCCCGTCAGCTTGAGCATCAGCGACACCGGCGTGTCGAGATCGGCGGCAAGGCGGGCGTGCACGACCTGATTTTTCCCGGCCTCATAGGCGCGGGCGAACTCTGTGAACGAAGGGGTCAGATCCAAGGCAGGCAATCCTTAGTTGAAATTGGAATGCACCGCGTTCATGGCGGCCTGATCAAGCGTCACACCGGCGCGCGCGCGGATATCATCGGCCAGCACCTGAAACAGGTCCTGGCTCAGGTCCGCTGCGACCTGATCGCGCAGCGCGTCGCGCAGCCGCTGAAGGTCTTCATCCTCTTCGGCGGGTGGCAGGATGTCGTCAAGCTTGAGAACGAACAGCCGCCCGTTGCCCTCGATTACCCGCACCTCGCCCTTTTCCATGCCGAACACGGTTTCGATGAATTCGGCAGGGGCGTCGGCCTGATAGCTGCGCCGGGTCAGGTCATCGACAGCTGTCGCCGCAAGCCCGAGGTCGTCAAAAGATTTACCGGCCTGCAATTCGCTCACCTGGCCCTCGACCTGCGCGCGCAGCGCCTCGATGGTGGCCTGTGCCCGCCAGCCCTGCACCACGGCGTCGCGCACGTCTTGCAGCGGCTGAATGCGCGGCTCGTCGACGGCATCAAGGCGGAGCGCGAAAATGCCGTCATCTTCAAGCTTGCTGATTTGGGGATAGTCGCCGTCTGCAATGGCGGCGGCGGCGCTGCGGAACGCACCATAGGCACCAATGCCCTCGGTCAGGCCGGGGTGCCAATCAATCTGACCAAGCTCAAGGTCGGTCTCGGCGGCGATTTCCTCAAGCGTGGCACCACCGGCCAGAAGGTCATCGACCGGGTCGATCTGGGCGTCAATCACGCGGCGCGCGCGGTCGGCGGCAAGCGTTTCGCGCAGCTCGGGCATCGCCTCTTCAAAGCTGGTGGTTTCCGCCGCAAGCACCGCATTCACCCGGAAAAGCGCCGGGCCAAGATCGGTTTCTGCGGGGCCAACCACGGTGCCCGCATCGGCCCCAAAGACAACATCGGCGGCCGGGCCAAGATCGGCGGCAGACACATCGCCCATATCCAAATCCGACATTTCAAGCCCGCGTTCTGACACCACCATTTCAAACAGGATACCGTCATTCATCCG
>JAVVFB010000356.1:0-2315 GCA_032251095.1 Roseovarius sp.
CTCTAACCAGCTGAGCTACAACCGCGCAATCTCGCGTCTCAAGGATCAATGGGCAGCGGTGGCGCGGTTGACGGGACTCGAACCCGCGACCCCCGGCGTGACAGGCCGGTACTCTAACCAACTGAGCTACAACCGCTCACTGCTCGCCCGATCCCTCAGGCGTGTTGCGCTGTTTATGCCGGGCCTGCGCCCCCGTCAAGCGCTCAGAACAGGAAAAATCAACTTTCCCTAAACGGGGTGTTTGGCGTTCCCTCAATGACACTCGACACTTGCGGTCCGGTAACGCCCCAGCGTCTCAGGAAGCGCCTCAATGCCAAGGCCCGGACGATCGCTGGCGTGCCATTGCCCGTCCGTGATCGCGCCCCCCATTCCCTCGAACGCACTGCGCAACGGATTGGGGTTCACATCCACCTCAAGCAGGCCATCGCCCCCCACAGCCGCCAGCACCGCGCCCGAGGCCGCAAGCCCGATTCCGCCGCCCAAGAAATGCGGGCAATAG
The DNA here is from genome assembly GCA_032251095.1 of Roseovarius sp. Classification (GTDB taxonomy): domain Bacteria; phylum Pseudomonadota; class Alphaproteobacteria; order Rhodobacterales; family Rhodobacteraceae; genus Roseovarius. The sequence continues at coordinate 500 of JAVVFB010000356.1, forward strand.
CGCCGCCCCTTGGCCAAGGCCCTGCGCGCCACATCAAGACAGCCGCTTATCCCGCCCCACTTCACCACATCGGGCTGGATCACCCTCAAGGCCCCCGCCTCGATGGCCGCCTCGAACGCCGCATGGCCAACGATGTTTTCACCCCCCGCAAGCGCCATCCCCGGCGCAGCCTCGGCAAGCCGCGCCCACTGCGCGCGCGGAGCAAAGACCGGCAATGGCTCTTCCAGCCAACCAAGCCCTGCGCCCGCCACTTGCTGCGCAAAGGACAGCGCTTGTGCCACATCCCAGGCCTGATTGGCATCCGCACAAAGCACCTCACCGCTCGACAATAGCGCGGCATGCGCCAGGAGGGTCTGCGCATCCCCCCCGCCAAACCCGACCTTGACCTTGAAAACGCCGAACCCGGCCGCGCGGGCACGTGGCAAAAGCCCCTCTGCCGCGTCAATCGCAATCCCGCTCGCATAGGCCGGAACCACCCTTGGCGCAGCTTTGCAAAGCACCTCGCGCAGGGGGCGGTCGGCCCGCCGCGCCACTAGATCCCATAGCGCGATATCAAGCCCCGCAATCACCTGATCAAACGGGCCGGGTTCGCCGCATTGCACCGCACGGATGCGGGTTTGCGCGCTCAGCCGACGAAACAGCGCCTCGGGCGCTGCGGCCTCCTCACCAAGCACCAGTCCCGCGATATCGCGCTCAAGCAGGGCCACGCGATGCTCGGCGCCCGCTGCCGGCCAATTGGCAAAAACCTCGCCCCAGCCATAACAGCCATCGCGATCCTCGATGCGCACAAATACCGCCGGGCGGTCGCGCATGACGCCAAAAGACGTCGCCACAGGCACCTCGATCGGCACCCGAAACGCCTGTGCGGTGATCCGGCTGATCGGCGCGGCTCGCTGTTCTTGCAACTCTGTCATGGTGCCCCCAACCCGCGCTCACAGGGTTTAACCTGCAATCTCAGGCCGCCGGGGGCAAGCCTTGATCTATCCACGCAACAAGGAGGTAATGGTGGGTGATGAGAGACTCGAACTCCCGACATCTTCGGTGTAAACGAAGCGCTCTACCAACTGAGCTAATCACCCGCGCCCCGCCTGATACCGGGCCGCCCCGCCCCGCGCAAGAGGCCATGACAGCGCGTAGTGCGCTGACATCGGATCATCCCGGCCACGATCCGCTCAAAAAAAGGGGCACCCACTGGGTGCCCCGTCAGGTTTCCTGCAACAGGCTCGTTTGGTTCACCGCTCGCGTCGTTTTCCGCCTGCGGCCTGTCCAGGGCGCAGAGCAGGCGCACCTGCCCTGGGTCTCCATCCTCTTCCCTCCCGGCCTGCCGCGCGGCAGGCCGATCACTCAAGCCCGGCGCTTGCCCTTTCGAAACACTCCATTCCCGAAAGGACAAAACCGGTCGCGCGTATCAGCTACACCCGCTCGTCGAGCCGCAGGTGTTGCATTTCATGCAGGTGCCATTTCTGACCAGCGTGTAGTTGCCACACTCGCCACAGGCCTCGCCCTCGTAGCCCTGCATCCGGGCCTTTACGCGCGCGTCCATCGAGACGGTGGCCACGGTCGCCGTTGCCACGCTCGCCTGCACGGTCTCGGGCACCAGCGTTTGCAGCGCCACCTCGGCGTCGTTCGAGAACATGCCCGTGGTGCCATTGGCCTGACCGCCCTGGAACACCACCAGTTCCTGCGGCAGGCGTTTACGCAGGTAGCCGGTGGAGCTGATCTGCCTGAGAACTTCCAGCGACCGGTTGGCGGCTGCCTCGCTCATCTCCGAGACGTTGCGCACGCCTTCCTCCTCGCCCCGGCCCAGATCGTCGAA
>JAVVFB010000357.1:0-2304 GCA_032251095.1 Roseovarius sp.
CGAGACGATGGATTGACGGCTCATGATATCCTCACGGATCGCCACATAGATATGCACGATCATGAAGATCACGATCCACCACATCCCAAGGTGATGATAGGTATGCACCAGATGCGGGTTGTTGCCGAAGAGCGTGAACACCCAGCCAAAGAGCGCATAAAGCCCGCTCTCCTTGCCCAGCCCCTCGGAATAGAGCGCAAGGCCGGTGACGATCATGAAACTCACCCCCAGCGTGATGAAACAGAACATCGCCAGTTGCGCCAGCGGGTTGTGGCCCACGTATTTCTTGGGGGCGCGTTCCAGGAACAGATACCACCGCACCTCGAAAAACACCTCACGCCACCAGGACGCGCGCCAGATCGGCACATAGAATAGCTGCCGCGCATGGTGATTGCCAAAGATCGCCCAATACATCCGCCCCAGAAATCCAACCGCCAATATCCACCCCGCCGCGAAATGCGCAAAGCGGATATAGCCAAAGACAAACTGATGCGTGGCCTCGGCAATCTGCATCGAGGGCGGCGGCGAGCCGATGAAATAGCCCGTCACACACAGAATGAGGATCGCCAGCGCATTGATCCAGTGCCAGAGCCGCACCGGCACCTCGTAGACATAAACGCTCGTCTGTCGGCTGACCGTGGCGAGATCACTCGCGTCGGCATCGTTCAGCCCGGTTTCGGTCGTGCTCATGGCAGGACCCCCTCAATCCCGGCGGCGGGCGGCGCGCCAGACCGCCAGCCCGCCCAGCACCGCCGCCAAGAGGATCAGCCCCGGCGCATGCATAGGGGCCGCCAGCCAATGCGCCAGCCCCGTTTGCGGCAGGGCCAGATCATGGCCCCCATGCGCAAGTGCGGCCCCCGTGCCTGCCAGATAGATCGTGATCGCGTATTTCATTGCCCTGCCCTCCCTTGGCTCAACGGACCTTGACGGTGGTCAACTCGGCACCCTCTTCCGACATCACATGCGTCGAACACGCAAGGCACGGATCGAAACTGTGCAGCGTGCGCAGGATTTCGACCGGCTCGTCAGGGCGCTCCATCGGCGTGTTCATCAGGCTTGCCTCGAACGCCCCGATATTGCCCGCCGTATCGCGCGGGCTGCCGTTCCAGGTGGTCGGCACCACGCATTGATAATTCTCGATGCGACCATCCTTGATCTTGATCCAATGCCCCAGCGCGCCGCGCGGGGCCTCGGTCATGCCCACGCCCTTGGCCTCCTTAGGCCATGTGCTTGGGTCCCATTTGGCGATATTGGCGGTGCTTTCATCGCCGTTCTTGATGTTCTGCACCAGCTTGTCGAAGAAATGCTTTTGCAGCCGCCCGCAATATTCCGATTCAAGCGCCCGCGCCGCAGTCCGCCCCAGGGTCGAGAAAATCGCGTCGAACGGCACATCGAGTGCGCGCAAGAGACCATCCACCTGATTGCGAATGTCCTCATGGCCCTGCGCATAACCCACGACATAACGCGCGAGCGGCCCCACCTCCATCGCATGACCACGCCAGCGCGGGGCCTTGATCCAGCTATATTTCGCCGCCTCGTCGATCTGCTGAATATTGGTGCGCGTGCCCTTGGCATTGGGGCCAAGCTCGTAATTAGCCTCGGTTTCCCCATCCCAGGGATGCAGCCCCTTGCCCGCTTCGCCATAGCGATACCAGCTATGATCGACGAATTCCTGTATCTGCTCGGGATCGCGCACATCGACCTCATGCACCTCGTTGAGGTTGCCGTTGATGATCGCCCCGCGCGGCAGATGCAGGTTGGCAGGGGTGAAATCATTGGGGTTCTCGGGGAAATCCCCATAGGCCATGACCGATTTGCCCGACAGCCCGCCGCCATGCAGCCAGCCTTTGTAGAAACCGCCAATGGCGATGACATCGGGCAGATAGACGTTGCGATTGAACTCGTTGCACAGATCAATGATGGAACTGACCATGTTCAGCCGCTCCATGTTGATCGCGCCCACCGCCCCCGTGGAATGCACGTTGATCGGGCACGGCACACCGCCCACCAGCCAGTTGGGATGCGGGTTCTTGCCGCCAAAGATGGTGTGAACCTTGACGATCTCCTTTTGCAGATCGAGCGCCTCAAGGTAATGCGTCGTCGCCATCAGATCCGCCTCGGGCGGCAAGAGATAGGCGGGGTTGTCCCAATAGCCATTCTGGAAGAGGCCAAGCTGCCCGCTCTCCACGAATTTCTTGAGCCGGTTCTGCACATCGCGGAAATAGCCGGGCGAGGACAGCGGATGCGACGGGCTCACGGCCTGTTGCAACTCGCTCGTCGCCTTGGGATCGGCGCGCAGCGCGT
>JAVVFB010000358.1:0-2293 GCA_032251095.1 Roseovarius sp.
GCCCCAGATCGGCGCGCTCGACGATGCGCGCCTCGACCTCGGATTTCTCGGTCACGGTTTGCGCAAGCCTGCGCTGATTGGCAAAATGCCCACGCGTCCAGGCCAGTTGAATGCGCCCGGTCTGTTGCAGGTCACAGTCGATGTCGTTGGCCGTGATCAACGCCTTGACCCATTCCAGCGAGGGCTTGGCCTCGGCAAAAAGCGCATCGGCCACATCCGAGCCGAATTTGCGCGCCAGATCGGACCAGCCAAGCCGGGGATGCGCGCCGAACATGCCGCCGTTGCGCGTCGAGGCGCCCTGCCCCGGCTCGCCCGCATCCACCACGACCACCCGCGCGCCACACTCTTGCGCCGCAAGCGCCGCCGAAAGCCCGGCATAGCCCGCACCGATCACCAGAAGATCACAGCGATCCGGCAGGTCCTGCCCCGGCTCGGGCGCGTCCAGCGCCGCCCACCAATAGGGCGTGCCGCGCTCTGCCTCTGGTGCCCATTGCACGCTCATATCCGGTGCTCCTTATACATAGGTCGCTGTGGCCCGCCGGACCGACACCGAAATCATTGGCGAAAGCCGGGCGCGCTTACAATCGGATTTGCGCCGGATGACGGTTTAAAACCGCAACGACAGACAGGACATGCCGCCATCAAGCTTGGCGCATTCCGAATTGTTGATCTCAACCACCCTGAACCCGGCGCGATCCAGCATCTCGGCGGTGCGCCCAAAGCCCGCCGCCATGATCACCGACCCGTTGAAGCGAATGCAATTCGCCGCCGCCTCTTCGCCCGGCGGCACAAGCAACACCTTATAGCCGTCAAAACAGCCCGACGCCGCAAGCCGCCCGGTGGCAAGGATGGTCTCGCCATCAAGCAGGCCGCAATCGGTCTTGAAATGCAAAACCCCCTCGGGGGTGTCGACCCGGCGCAGGGCATGGCCCCAGTCGCCAACGATCTCGGCCAATTGCGCCACGCCCGCCGGGTTGGTGCGCGCCGACAGCCCCAACAGAACCTCGCGCGCGGTCACAAGGATGTCGCCGCCCTCGATGCATCCCGGCGCGGTGATCTCGCGCAGGGTCTCGCCGTAAAATGCGGCCAGGGCCGGGGCCATCTGCGCCACCTCGCCCTGCCGGCTTGGCGCGCCGGGGCGCATCAGGACCGCGCCTTGGGGAAGGCAAAGCGCGGTATCCTCGACAAACACCGCATCGGGAAAGGCCTCCAAAGCCGGCAGTTCAACCACCTCGGCGCCGGTGCTTTTCAGTGCGGCCACATAGGCGGCGTGATCGCGCAGCATCTGGTCAAGATCGGGCGTGCCGATATCCTCGGCGCGCAGCCCGTCGATGATGCTTGCGCCCGGCTTGCGGGTGATCGCGCGGCGAAATTCAAAACTCGGGTTTGTCATCATCTGTCCTTTCTAGGTGCCACAGGTCGCGCGCGCATGCGCTACGATCCGGTCAATCGCCGCGTCAAACGGCGCGTCATCGACCGTGAGCGCGACGCGCACCCAATCGTTCAATGTCTCGCCAAAAGACGTGCCCGGCATCACCGCAACGCCGGTTTTCTCAAGCAGATCAAGCGCATAGTCGTGCCCGCTTAGTCCGGTGCTCTGGGTGTTTATCATCGCGAACATCCCCGCCTCGGGGCGGTGCACGTATAGGCCGGTCTCAACCCCAAGCCGGCGCGCCAGAAGGTCAGCGCGCGCCGCAAAGCGCGCCCGCATCCCCGGCGCCACGTCAGAGCCCGCGCGCACCGCCGCCTCGGTCATGTCGGCGATGAAGGGTTGATTGCCGAACAACATGGTTTCCGACAGCGACAGCAACGCCTCGGTGAACTCAAGCGGCCCGACGCACCAGCCGCTTCGGAACCCCGGCGCGGCATGGGATTTCGAGATCGACGAGACCGCCACGACCCTCTCGGCCAAATCGGGCTCGGCCAGGGGCGAAACGAAGGTAGCGCCCTCGAATACCAGCTCTTCATAGACCTCGTCCGAGATGATCCAGAGATCGTGTTCGATCGCCAGCCGCCCAATTGCCGCGATATCCTCGGGGCGCAGGATCGCGCCGGTCGGGTTATGCGGCGTGGTCAATAAAATCGCGCGGGTTCTGGGGGTTATGCGGCTCGCAACATCCGCCGCCGCCATCCGAAACCCGTTTTCCGGGCGCAAAGGCACGGCGACCATATCGGCGCCACTGGCACGAATGACGCCCTCATATGTGGCATACATCGGATCGCCCACAAGCACCTCTGATCCGGCCTCGGCCACGGCCATCAGCACCGCGTAAAGCGCGGTTTGCGTGCCGGG
>JAVVFB010000359.1:0-2287 GCA_032251095.1 Roseovarius sp.
CAACAGCCACGGCGGATTGAGCGCCGTCCCGATGTAGAAATAAGGCCAACGTCCATAAATGTAACCGTGGATAAAATCGAACAATGAAAAACCGGGGATCTGACGCCCTTTCTTCCAAAAAGCTCGGGTTGAGGATTTCAAAGATAACCTCCTTTAGTCCACCTCAATTGATACAAGAACAGCTACTTTCTTCTATGTACACCTCCTTGTATAAAATATAGTCATATAGTAGTGGTCAAATTGGGTGTTCCGACGACAATAGCAGCAACTCAGAAAGTCTGAGCCGCTGATGAACCGGGCAAGACAGGTCCTCTTTGCCGGATGAGCCAGTGACCAGCTGGCCATCACGTCTTTCTAAGGTTGTCTCCCGGTGTCCGTTGCGATCAACGTCTGACACGCACCATGTCCCTAACGGTCAGGGCGTGCGGTGGGTAGCAGCACCGCACTTGAGAGCCGGGCCGGGTGAGGACTAATTAGCCGCAAGGCTGCCGCGCGACGGGCCGCCGGAACACCCGTTCATCCGCTCCTTCCCTACATCGAAAGGAGGTTTACGATGGTTGAAACACGCTTACAGGTCGGGATTGACTTCAGCACCCGCTGGGTCGATGTGTGCTTGCTGAATCCCGCCGATGACGTCCCGGTGGCGCAGCAGCGCTTTCCGAACTCGCTGCCGGGCTACGCCGGGGTGAAGCAGTTGTTGCTTGAGACACTGGCCACCCACAGTTACGGCGGGTGCGCGATCTCCGGCGAAGCCACGGGCATGTACTGGCTGCCGTTCTTCTTGCACCTGGCCAGCGATGCGGACATACAGGCCTACGACGCCGAGTTGTATCTGCTCAATCCGCGCTGGGTGAGTTGGTACAAGAAGTGCTTTGCCCAGGATCACAAAACCGATCCGCGCGATGCCTACTACATCGCCCACCGCACGCGCACACAGCCCCCCAGCGTGAGCTGGCAGCCGGACACGGACGGCTTGGCCTTGCGTAGTTATACGCGCTATCGCTTTCACCTGGTGGAGACCCTCACCCGCGAGAAATGCTTTGCCAGCGCCTACCTGTTCCTCAAGGCCAATCTCTACCGCCAGCTCAAGCCCTTCAGCAACGTTTTCGGCGTCACCAGCCGCGCCTTGCTTAGTGATAGCGCCACCTTCGCCGATTTGACCGCCCTGCCCGTGGCCGAACTCGCCGCGCAACTGGATGCCCTCAGCCAGGGCAAACTCCCCGAGCCCCTGCGCAATGCCCAGCGCCTGCACCAGGTGGTGGCCGAGAGTTTCCCCCTCGATGCCCCGTTGGCCACCGCCGTGCAACACATCCTCAGTGGCACGCTCGCACACATCACCTTCTTGGAGACGCAAATCGCGCAAGCCGAGGCGTGGATTGCTACCGCACTCACGCAGTACCCGGCCATCCGCCAACTACAGACCATTCGCGGCTTCGGGCGGACCTGCGCTGCCGGCATTGGCGCCGAGATCGGCGCGGTCGAGCGTTTCCTCAGTGGCACCAAGTGGGATGCGCGCCGCGGTCGCTATCGCCCCAAGAACCTACGCGACGCCGAAGATGCTATCGCTAAGATCGCCGGCCTCTGGTGGCCACGCGCTCAATCCGGCGAGTTCGAAGCGGAAGAACGCCGCATGGCCAAATCGGGCAATGCCTACTTGCGTTACTACCTCATCCAGGGCGCCGATCACTTGCGCAAACACATCCCCGAATACCGCGATTTCTATGCGCGCAAGTATGCCGAATCCACCAAACACAAGCACAAGCGGGCCCTGGTCCTCACCGCCCGCAAGAGCGTCGGGTTGATTGTCGGGCTGCTACACCGCAATGAACCCTACCGCTCGAAGGAGGCACGTCAAACCTAAGTCGCGTTGACCGCTTGGCTATGGCCGACAACAGACGGAGTCATTGTCGGCTATGCCAGGCGGTCGCTTATAGCTGTGGCGCTCCCCGGTCGCTAAAAACTCTCCAGGCCGGGGTCGTGTTCAACACGTCTTAAATTCTGCCAGTTAAGGTACTGTTTACCCTCCCAAGAGGGTCTTGACTTTTACCGCACTCTTTTTCAACGATTATACCATCCCAGATGTGGGGGATACCCGGCGAAATCCCAAAGAGCCACATAGAATAAAAGAGTTGTCAAGAAGTTTAGGTAGTCGCCAGGAACAACCTGGGAAACGTCATACGGATGGCTTCGAACGCATCCGCGATGATGCCCCACCAGAACGTGACCCGCAGCCACGAAATCTTACGCTTCATTGTAGAATTGTCGCACCGGACTGGCCGCCGGCATC
>JAVVFB010000035.1:0-18427 GCA_032251095.1 Roseovarius sp.
AGCAGAGAATTGACGGCGACTCGACACCGCCATGATATGCCGCCCCTCAGGGCATCACCAACTTTCGCGCGTTTCTCGCTGGGCGTGAAGGTGATCTTGTCGTCGCCAGCACCCCGATCACGGACACGCGGCACCTTCACGGGCACTGGACCAATGCCGGTCATCACCTCGCGTTCCGGCAAATGACCATGACGCACCAGGCGTGCCCGCCCGTCCTCGAGCCTCTCCCCGGAAAAGGCCGCCATGAGCGTGGCAAGCTCGGCATGGATCGCCTGTTCGATCAGCTTGCGCGCGCCATCCCGCAGGATGTCGGTGAATGGGTCGGGTGAAAAACCCGATGGATCGGGCAGTTGGGTGATGGTAGTCTCTGACATGTGGCATATCCTTTTCTCAGCAGAGAATTGACGGCGACTCGACACCGCCATGATATGCCGCCCCTCAGGGCATCACCAACTTTCGCGCGTTTCTCCGAATCCAGCTGGGTTCACCATTTCCCTTACGATAGAACGATTTGGCACATTACGCCAAAGCCATAAAGGCATCGGGCCCGCCATGACAGCGGGCCGTGTCGTCGCACCCTTAGGGGATAAGCAGGACCGACCCCGAGGTGCGGCGCGCCTCGATATCTGCGTGTGCCTTGGCCGCGTCGGTCAACGCATAGGTGGCCACCGTATCGGCGCGCACCACGCCCGCGGCAATGGCCGCGAAGAGGTTTTGCGCGGCGGCCTCGTATTCGGCGCGCACAGCGGTGTAATGCGCGATTGAGGGGCGGGTGAGAAACAGCGACCCCTTGCCGCCCAAAAGGCCGATGGCCAGCGGTGGCACCGGGCCAGAGGCCTCACCAAAGCTTACCATCGTGCCGCGCGGGCGCAGGCAATCCAGCGATTTGGCGAAGGTATCCGCGCCAACCGAATCGTAGACCACCTTGACGCCGGTGCCATCGGTGATCTCGGCGACGCGGGCCTGAAAATCCTCTTCGGTGTAAATGATCGCATGATCACAACCATTGGCCTTGGCGGTGGCGGCCTTTGCTGCGGTGCTTACGGTGCCGATCACCGTCACGCCCATATGGTGCAGCCATTGACAGGCGATAAGCCCGACACCGCCCGCCGCCGCATGCACAAGAACGATGTCGCCCTTGGTGACCGGCGCGCAGCGGTGGATCAGGTATTCAACCGTCAGCCCCTTGAAGATCAGCGCGGCAATGTCCTGATCGCTTGGCCCCTCGGGCACGGCAAGCGCACGCGCGGCCGGCAGGTTGCGATGGGTGGCATAGGCGCCCGGCGGGCCACCGACATAGGCCAGACGCTGACCCAGGGCAAAACCCTCAACGCCCTCGCCAATCGCGGTCACGCGACCGACGCCCTCCATGCCAAGGCCGGTCGGCACCGGCAGGGGGGGCGCGAACACGCCCTTGCGGTGATAGATGTCGATGAAATTGACGCCGATGGCCCGATGTTCGATCTGCACTTCGCCGGGCCCCGGCGCGGCGAGGTCCAGCGTTTCGGCCTTCAAGACCTCTGGCGCGCCATGTGCGGCAAGCCGCATGGCGGTGATCTGCTGTGTCATTGTCCTGCTCCCTGATCAATCGTTTATCAGATAGACGAATTGCGGGCGCAGTCCAGACGGGTTTGTGTTCTCCCGGCGCTGTTGTTCACCCCTCGGTAAAGCGGACCTTGCCGATATAAGGCAGGTTGCGGTTTCTCTGGGCAAAGTCGATCCCGTAACCGACAACAAATTCATCTGGAATTTCAAACCCGACCCAGTCGGCGCGAATATCGGCCTCGCGGCGCGACGGTTTATCCAAAAGGGCAATGGTGCGCAATTTATGCGGTCGCCGACTGTTAAGCAGGTTCAACACATGAAAAAGCGTGTGCCCCGTGTCAACGATATCCTCGACAACCAACACATCGCGCCCTTCAATATCACCGCGCAAGTCCTTGAGAATACGAACTTCTCGGCTGCTCTCGGTGGAATTTCCGTAAGACGAGGTTTCAACGAAATCCACCTCGACCGGCAGGTCAAGTTCACGCACCAAATCAGCGATGAACACGAATGATCCGCGCAAAAGCCCGACGACAGTGAGCTTTTTGGTGCCTGCAAATTCGGCCTCGATCTCGTGTGACAGCGCCTCGATGCGGGCGGCAATGCTTTTGGCTGAGATCAGTTTGTCGATCACATAAGGACGATCCGGCATAACACCCCCTTGAAATTTCCGCCCCAGTCTATGACAAAGCGCGCCACTGTCACGCGAAAACCACTGCACAATCGGGGCCCTTATGCCATCACATTCCGAGACACGCACCCTGCGCTATTCAGCGGATCAGATGTATGGGCTGGTGGCCGATGTGGCCAGCTATCCCAAATTCCTGCCTTGGACGGCCGCCTCGCGGGTGCGCAGCGTGACACCACAGCCCGATGGATCAGAGGTGATGGAGGCCGATCTTGTGATCAGCTTCAAGGTGTTTCGCGAACGCTTTACAAGCCGCGTCGTGCTTTGGCCTGCGGCCCAACGGATCGAGACCGAGTATCTTGACGGGCCATTCAAATACCTCAAGTCCAACTGGCAGTTCCGCGATGTCGAGGGTGGCTGTGAGGTTGCCTTTGATGTTGATTTTGCTTTCAAGAACAGGTTGCTGCAATCCGCAGCTGATCTTTTCTTCTATGAGGCGATGAAGCGGATCGTGCGCGCCTTTGAAGAGCGCGCCGATGATCTTTACGGGTGAATAAGCATAAAACGGCCCCGAAAATGGGCGTTGTGCTGAACGCCTGAATTTCAGGCCATACTTCGGACCTATGCCCAATTTGAGCGCGAAGTCAGTTCAAGGCTTGCGCCAGTAGATCAAGCGCATGCGCGGTGCTGGCAAGGCGCACGCCATCGCGGCCAAGGGGGCCGAATTCGACGGTTTCAACCCTCGTCGGGGCGTCGCTTTTGGCAAGGCCAAAGCAAACACGCCCCTCTGGCTTATGCTCTGATCCGCCGGGGCCTGCGATCCCGGTGACAGACACCGCGATGTCGGCGGCAGAGTGGTGCAGGGCGCCCGCCGCCATCTCGGCGGCCACCTGCTGCGACACAGCGCCATGGGCATCCAAAGTGGCCGGTTTGACGCCAAGCATGTCCTGTTTCGCGGCGTTGGAATAGGTCACGAAGCCCCGGTCAAACACATCCGAAGAGCCGGCGACATCGGTCAGGCGCGCGGCAATCATCCCGCCGGTACAGCTCTCGGCGGTGGCGATGCGCAGGCCCTTTTCGCGCGCCCGCGCCAGAAGGTCGGCAACGCTCATGCCCCCAAAAGACCGTGCGAGATCGCGGCCCCGGCCATGACGCAGAGCGCGGCGGCAATGCCGGCGAGGATATCGTCGAGCATCACGCCCAACGGATCATTGCGCCGATCCGCCCAGCCGATCGGGCCGGGTTTGAGAATATCGAACAGACGAAACGCAACGAAGCCCGTGACCCAACCCGGCCAAAGCGCCAGCATGTCCACGCCAGCATGACTCGCGCCAATCGAGACCGGCAAAAGCGCAAGCCATTGCCCGGCGACCTCGTCAATCACGATTTCCGAGGGATCGTGATCGTCTTTTCCCTGTGTTTCCCGTGCAGTGGCCCACACTCCTAATGTGAACGAGAGGACGACACCAAGCGCCAAAAGCACCGGACCGCCCAGCATATGAAGCGCCCATGCCGCCGGTAAAGCGGCCAGAGATCCCCATGTTCCGGGCGCAGGACGCAGGTGGCCGACGTAGAAAAACGTTGCAATCAAATGGCTTATGCGCATGTCTTCACCAATGTTACGGCGGCCTGTGCCGCAATGCCTTCTTCGCGCCCGGTAAATCCGAGCCGCTCTGATGTGGTTGCCTTGATCGAAATCCGGTCAACCGTGACGCCGGTGATCTCGGCCAAGGCGGCCTGCATGGCGGCGGCGTGGGGCGTGATCTTGGGGCGCTCGCAAATAAGAGTGACGTCCATGTTGTTGATTTTAAATCCATGTTCCGCCGCGAGGGCAACGGCATGACGCAGGAAGATATGGCTTTCAGCGCCTTTCCATTGCGGATCGCTTGGCGGGAAATGGCGCCCGATATCGCCCATGGCAAGGCCGCCATAAATCGCATCGGTGAGCGCATGCATGCCCACATCGGCGTCCGAGTGTCCCTGAAGGCCACGCTCATGCGGCACGGCGACGCCACAGAGCATGACATGATCTCCGGTGCCGAAACGGTGCACGTCAAAGCCTGAACCAATGCGGATATCCATTTGATTCCTCAATATTTTTTCGGCCCTGGCAAAGTCGGGCGGATGGGTGATTTTGAGATTGCTTTCATCGCCCTCAACGATGCTTACCGCAAGCCCTGCGGCGCGCGCGATCTCGACATCATCGGCCGCACCGCCGGGATGGGCGCGATGTGCCGCAAGGATCGCCGCAAAATCAAAGGCTTGCGGGGTCTGCGCGCGGTAGATCCCGGTGCGATCCTGAGTGCCGCTCACCTGTCCTTCGGTCCCGATCCAGAGGGCATCGGTCACTGCAAGCGCCGGGGCGACGCCGGGGCTTTCGCCGGTTTGAAGCCGCGCGATAACCTCCGCGATATGCGCCGGGGTGATACAGCAGCGCGCGACATCGTGGATCAGGACATGGGTAACATCGCCGCCATTCGCGGCCAGATACTCAAGCCCGTTGCGCACAGAATCGGCACGGGTGTCACCGCCGGTGGTTATCTCGATATCTGGTGACGGGCGCAAAAGCCCCATATCATCGGGATGCACCACCACAAGGATGCGATCAATCTCGGGCGTGGCGCGAAACGCCTCCAGCGTCCAGTCGATCACCCGGCGCCCGCCAAGCGGTTGCCATTGCTTGGGGCCAGGGCTGCCGGCACGGCTGCCTCGGCCTGCGGCGACGATGAGGGCGGCAATTGTCATGATCCTGATTTAGGCCGCGACGCGGATAAGCGCAATGGCTGTGCGAGCGCCTAAAAATTAAGCAATCAACCAGAGATCGGCGTGCAAATAGGCCTGTGATCATTGTTTCAGCGCGGCTTCACAGCTAGAACAGCGGTGTTGCACAAGGATTAGGCATGTGAGTCTGCAAGTGACCGATCACCCGATGACGACCCCGGTTTTACTCGCCCCGCTGGCGGGAATCACGGATTTGCCGTTTCGCACCATCGTGTCGCGTTTTGGCGCGGGCCTTGTGGTCAGTGAAATGATCGCCAGTCAGGAAATGGTGCAGGCGCGCCCTTGCGCCCGTGGCAAGGCCGAACTTGGCCTTGGCATCGAGAACACCGCCGTTCAACTGGCCGGGCGCGAAGCGCATTGGATGGCCGAGGCCGCCCGCATGGTCGAGGCCAACGGCGCGCGGATCATTGATATCAACATGGGCTGCCCGGCGAAAAAGGTTACAAGCGCGGCGGGCAATGGCGCCAGCGGATCGGCCCTGATGAAGGATCTCGATCACGCGCTTGGACTGATCGAGGCCGTGGTCGGCGCGGTCAAGGTGCCGGTCACGCTCAAGACGCGGCTTGGTTGGGATCATGCGTTGATGAATGCGCCAGAGCTGGCCAAGCGCGCCGAGGCTGCGGGCATCGCGATGATCACCATTCACGGCCGCACTCGCTGTCAGTTTTACAAGGGCCGCGCCGATTGGGCGGCGATTGCGACGGTGAAAGAGGCGGTTGATATCCCGGTGATTGCCAATGGCGATATCACCGGCGTTGCGCAAGCGCGCGAGGCGCTGCGGCTCTCGGGGGCGGATGGGGTGATGATCGGGCGGGGTGCGCAGGGGCGCCCGTGGATTTTGGCACAGGTCGCGGCGGCGCTTTACGGCACCCGCGCACCAGAGGTGCCGAAAGGCGCGGCGCTGGCCGATCTGGTGAGCGAACACTACGAGGCGATGATCCGGTTTTACGGCGCGGTTCTCGGGCTGCGCAACGCGCGCAAGCATCTTTGCTGGTATATGGATGCGGTCGGCACCGAACCGGCCCTGCGCCGGCGCCTCCTGACCAGCAAGCAGATCGACGAGGTGCTGGCCCTGATCCCGGTGGCCATGACGGATGCAAATCCCGGTAAGGTGGCGGCATGAGTGATCACGATGCCATCTGGGCCTCGCTTCCGGTGCCGGCCCTCGTGCTTGATGACAGTGACATGATCGTCCGGATCAACCCGGCGGCCGAGGGATTCCTGATGACCTCGTCAAAGGCGCTGATCGGTCAGCCGGTCTGGGACAAGCTGGCGGTCAATGCGCCCCTGGAAGAGGCCTTCGAGAAGGCGCGCGCCAATAATGCGCCGCTTTTTGTCAATGATGTCGATGTCGGCAATGGCGAGCGCGCGCCGATGCAGTGCAATTTGCAGGTCTCGCCGCTGGCCGGGCAGGCGGGGCATATGCTCATTCTGATAAGCCCGCGCGAATTGGCCGGGCGCATGACCCAGAACAGCAGCGTCAAGGCGGCGGCCAAATCGGCGATCGGGATGGCCGAGATGCTGGCCCATGAGATCAAGAACCCGCTGGCGGGCATCACCGGCGCGGCGCAGCTTTTGTCGATGACACTTGGCCCCGAAGACCTTGAGCTGACCGATCTGATCGTCAGCGAGAGCCGTCGCATCGTGGCGCTGCTTGAACGGGTCGAACAGTTTGGCAATATCATCGCCCCCGATCTCAAGCCGGTGAACCTGCATGATGTGCTGGATCGCGCGCGGCGCTCGGCGATGCTTGGGTTCGCGGCACATATGGCTCTGGTCGAGGATTATGATCCCTCACTGCCCTTGGCGCTTGGCGATGCGGATCAGCTTTTGCAGGTGGTTCTGAACCTGCTCAAGAATGCCGCAGAGGCCACGGGCGGCAAGCCCGGAACGATCCGTTTGCACACCTACTACGAACAGTCGCTTCGGGTGCGCGGGCGTGATGGCACCGAAAAGGCGCTACCGCTTCAGATCGAGATCATCGACGATGGCCCCGGCCTTCCGCCCGAGATTGCCGAGGATGTGTTCGATCCTTTCGTGTCGGGGCGTGACAATGGCACCGGGCTTGGCCTCGCGCTTGCGGCCAAGATCATTTCGGATCACGACGGCTGGATTTCGGTCAATTCGGTGCCCGGACGTACCGTGTTCCGGATTTCGCTGCAACGCGCAGCAACCAACGGATAAGGGAGCATGAGCGATGGATGGCACGGTACTTGTTGCGGATGATGACCGCACGATCAGGACGGTTCTGACGCAGGCCCTGACGCGGGCCGGGTGCAAGGTGCATGCCACCTCAAGCCTGACCACGTTGATGCGGTGGGTTGGCGAGGGCAAGGGCGATGTGGTGATAAGCGACGTGATGATGCCCGATGGCAATGGCCTTGAGATGCTGCCCAAGATCGCACAGGACCGGCCCGGTTTGCCGGTGATCGTGATCTCGGCGCAAAACACCATCATGACGGCAATCAAGGCGGCCGAGGCCGAGGCCTATGATTACCTGCCCAAACCGTTCGATCTGCCCGATCTGATGAAACGCACGGCGCGCGCGCTTGAAAGCCGAGTGCGCACCGCGCCAAGGATCAACGCCGAGGCCGAGCGCCCGGACGACCTGCCGCTGATCGGGCGCACGCCCTCGATGCAGGCGCTTTACCGGGTGGTGGCGCGGATCATGAACACCGACCTGCCGGTGATGATCTGCGGCGAATCGGGCACCGGAAAGTCGCTGATTGCCAAGGCGATTCACGATTTCTCGGATCGCCGCACCTTGCCCTTCGTGACCGTCAGGCCCGGTGATCTGCGCGATCTTGACGGGCCGGCCAAGATCATGGCGCGCGCCAAGGGCGGCACCATCGTTCTTGACGAGGTGGGCGATCTGCCGCCGGAGTCACAGGGCCGCGTGGTGCGGATGATGGATACGCCGGGCGATCACGTGCCGCGCTTCATGGCCACAAGCCAGAGCAAGGCGGGTGCCGCGCTAGAGGCCGGCACCCTGCGCGAGGATCTCTATTACCGCCTCAGCGGCGCGGTGATCGACGTGCCGGCCTTGCGCGATCGGGTCGAGGATATTCCGCTTTTGGCCGAGCATTTCCTGGCGCGTGACGAGCGTGACGGCCAGCCGCCCCGGCATCTTTCGCCAGAGGCCGCAGAGCTTATCCGCGCCTATAGCTGGCCGGGCAACGTGCGCCAGTTGGAAAACGCGGTGCGCCGGATCGGCCTGACGGCGATGGCCGAAGAGATCAGCCGCGCCGAGGTAGAGGCCGCCCTTGGCAACCAGCCACGCGCCGAGCCGGTGATGGGCCAGCAGCGTGGCGAGAGCCTTTCGGCCTCGGTGGCGGGGCATTTGCAGCGCTATTTTGACCTGCATGGCAATGCCTTGCCGCCGCAGGGGCTTTACGGGCGAATCCTGCGCGAGATCGAGGTGCCGCTTTTGGAGATCGCCCTTGATGCCACTGGCGGAAATCAGGCGAAATGCGCCGACCTTCTGGGCATCAACCGCAATACTTTGCGCAAGAAGATCACCGATCTTGATATTAGCGTGACACGCCGCCGCAAGTTGATGTAAAACTGCAACAGGACTGTGACTATTTGGGGCGTCTTGTCCCGGAATGTCCAGATGTTGCGGGGGGCACAGGGTCACCCCACAAGCGGATGGGGGGCCTTCGTGGCAACACAGACACGCAATATGCGCAGCGGGCGGCTGTCCTGGGACAGGATAAGCCGTCTGCGGCGCTTGCAACAGTTGCAGAACTGGGCCGCTTTGGGGCTTGTGGTTCTGGGGCCTGTGCTTGCGTTCCTGACCTATCTGTTGCTGGGCCCGCTGGATCAGGGGGCGTCGTCGAACGGGCTTCGGCTGGTTCTGTTATGCGACATGATTTACGTGCTGATGGTGGCGGGGCTTGTGATGCAGCGCGTGGCGCGCATGATCGCGGCGCGCAACAAGCGCTCGGCGGGCTCGCGGCTTCATTTGCGCCTGACCGGGGTGTTCGCGCTCATGGCGCTTGTGCCGACGGTGACGGTGGCGGTCTTTGCGACCCTGTCGATCAATATGGGCCTTGAGGCGTGGTTTTCCGATCGGGTTGGCCGGGTGGTCGATAGCTCTGTTGCCGCCGCCAAGGCCTATGAAGAGGAACACCGGCGCGATCTGATGACCGATGTGCGGGTTCTGGCGTCGGTTCTCAATGCCACCAAACGCGCCGCTGTGTTCATGAATGACGGCGATATCCGTCAGGTTCTGTCGAGCGGTCAGCGCGAAATTCAGCGCGGCCTGCGCGAGGCCTTTGTGATTGACGGCACCGGCGACATCCGCGCGCGCGGCGAGCAATCCTATCTGTTTGATTTCGAGCGCCCGACGCGCGAGCAGATCAAGACCGCCCATGACGAAGGCATCCTGGTGATCCGCGACTGGGACAACAACGAATTTCGCGCGCTGATGCCGTTGACGGCAATCCCGGACCGTTTGTTATATGTCAGCCGCAATGTCGATGGCGCGATCCTGAACCTGCTGGATGACACGCAGGAAACCGCGACCTTCTACAAGCAGCGTGAAAGCGAGCGCGGCCGGGTGCTGTTTGAATTCGGCCTTTTGTATCTTGGGTTTGCGGTCATTCTCATTCTTGCCGCGATCTGGTTGGGGATGTGGTTTGCCGAA
This sequence comes from Roseovarius sp., assembly GCA_032251095.1. GTDB lineage: Bacteria > Pseudomonadota > Alphaproteobacteria > Rhodobacterales > Rhodobacteraceae > Roseovarius. The sequence goes on from JAVVFB010000035.1 coordinate 9,603, forward strand.
CGTCTGTCGCTGCCGGTCGGGCGGCTGACAAGTGCGGCACAGCGGGTCGGCGAGGGCGATCTTGATACCCAGGTGCGCGAGGAAGAGGGCGATGACGAAATCGCCATGCTGAGCACCTATTTCAACCAGATGACCCGCCAGCTCAAGGGGCAGCGCGACACGCTTTTGGCCAACACCCAACAGATCGAACGCCGCCGCCGGTTGTTTGATTCGGTGCTTGGCTCGGTTTCATCCGGGGTGCTGGGGCTGGATGCCAAGGGGCGCGTGACCTTTGTGAACCGCGCCGCCGAGCGGCTTTTGGACTGGCACGAGGATCAGCAATCCGTTGCCCTGAGCGTGGCCGTGCCCGAATTCGGCGCGCTGTTTGAAAAGCTGCGCAAGCATCCAAGCGGATTCGTGCAGGAGGAAATCAAGGTCACGCGTGGCAACCGGCAGGAAAACCTGCTGGTGCGGGTCTCGACCCGGATCAGTGCAGAGGGGCGGCGCGAGGGCTATGTGGTGGCCTTTGATGATGTGACCGATCTTGTCGCGGCGCAGCGCATGGCGGCCTGGGGCGACGTGGCGCGCCGGATTGCCCATGAGATCAAGAACCCGTTGACCCCGATCCAGCTGTCGGCCGAGCGCATCAAGCGCAAATTTGCCCGCCAGCTTGAGCCGGATCAGGCCGAGAGCCTTGAACAGCTGACCGATGTGGTGGTGCGCCAGACCAATGATCTGCGCCGGATCGTCGATGAATTCTCAAAGTTTGCCCGCATGCCCGAACCCCAGACCAAGCAGGCAAGCCTGACCGGGCTGTTGCGCGACGTGGTCCTGCTTCAGGAAAGCGGTCAGCCGGATGTGCGCTTTGAGCTTGATATCGACGAGGCGCCGCTTTTGGCCGAGATTGATGCCACAATGATCGCTCAGGCGTTGACAAACCTTATCAAGAACGCAGGCGAAGCGATTGAAACATATCATGAAAAAGACGCGCCTGCCGGACATGTCCCACAGATCAGGATTGCCAGTGCTGCCGATGGCAAAGAGGCGGTGATCCGGATTTCGGACAATGGCATCGGCCTTCCGCAAGATCGCGCCGCGTTGTTCGAGCCTTACGTGACGACGCGCGAAAAGGGCACGGGGCTTGGCCTGCCGATCGTGAAAAAGATTATCGAAGAGCATGGCGGCACCCTTGTGCTGGACGATGCCGAACCATTCGAGGACGGCGCCCATCGCGGCGCGATGGCGGTGATCCGCCTGCCGCTGGTGACAGTGGCGCAAGAGACAGTAGAGGCCCAAAAGGCAGTATGAGGGACCAATGAGTGATATTCTGATTGTCGATGACGAGCGCGATATTCGCGAGCTTATTTCGGATATTTTGCAGGACGAGGGCTATGACACCCGTCTTGCGGGCAATTCCGACGATGCGATGGCTGCAATTGGCGCTGAACAGCCGGCGTTGCTGATCCTTGATATCTGGCTCAAGGACAGCCGGATGGACGGGATTGATATCCTCAAGACGGTCAAGCGCGATTACCCGGATGTGCCGGTGGTGATCATCTCGGGGCATGGCAATATCGAAATCGCGGTCGCGGCGATCAAGCAGGGCGCCTATGATTTCATCGAAAAGCCCTTCAATATTGATCAGTTGATGGTGGTGATCCGGCGCGGCATGGAAACCAGCCGCCTGCGCCGCGAAAATCAGGCGCTCAAGCGGCGCGACACCCCCCCGGCCGAGATGCTTGGCGATTCGCCCGCCTTTCGCACCCTGATCGCACAGTTGGACAAGGTCACCAAATCCAATGGTCGGGTGATGCTGAGCGGGCCGGCCGGGTCGGGCAAAGAGCTTGCGGCGCGCTATATCCACGCCAATTCCAACCGCGCCGATGCGCCTTTTGTCAGTGTCGGCTGTGCCTCGATCGAGGCTGATCGGATGGAAGAGGTGCTGTTCGGGCGCGAGAGCGAAGAGGGCGGGGTGACGCCGGGCCTGTTGGAAGAGGCCAATCGCGGGGTGATCTATTTCGACGAGGTCGCCGATATGCCGTCCGGAACCCAGTCCAAGATATTGCGGGTGCTGGTCGATCAAACCTTTTTGCGGGTGGGCGGATCGGAAAAGGTACAGGTCGATCTGCGGGTGATTTCCTCGACCAGCCGCGATCTTGAGTCCGAGATTGCCGCCGAGAGGTTTCGCCGCGAGCTTTTTCACCGGCTGAACGTGGTGCCAATCGCGGTGCCAAGCCTTGAGGAGCGGCGCGAGGATATTCCGGCATTGGCGGATCATTTCATCCAGATGTTCAACAAGACCCAAGGTTTGCCGCTCAGACCGCTGAGCGACGAGGCGGCCGCCTTGTTGCAGACCATGCGCTGGCCCGGAAATGTGCGCCAGATGCGCAACGTGATCGAACGTGTCCTGATTCTGGGGGAGGGAACCGACCCGATCCAGGTGCGCGAATTGCCCGGAGAAACCGGCGTGCCGGCGGATGAGGGACGTGTGGTGCTGTCGGGGGCAATTGCCACCATGGCCCTGCGCGAGGCGCGCGAAGCGTTTGAGCGTGAATACCTGCTGACCCAGATCAACCGCTTTGGCGGCAATATCAGCCGCACCGCCGAGTTTGTCGGCATGGAGCGCAGCGCACTGCATCGCAAGTTGAAATCCCTTGGCGTGGTGACCAGCAGCAAGGGTGGCGCGCGCAATGGCGATGAGGATGTCAGCGAGGACGCGAGCGCCTAGTGTGGTGGAAACGACATGCGCCACACCTGGCGGTTTGCGGCGGAGCGAATTTCGTTTCCTTAAACCACACTGGATTCAAATAGGTATAGTCACCCGGACAGACTCTGAAGGTCGCTCCGGGCGTGACTTTCAGTGAGGCGAACTTCAGGTTCGGGTGACTGGCGCATGTCGCTCAAAAGTGGGACCCGGTTTTGAGCGTCTCGAATACGCGAAATCAATAGGTTAGAGTATCCGTCTTGATCAAGCGGCTTTTGGCTTCCATTCGCGGTCTTGTCGGACGAGTGCGTCTGCCAGTTCGATCCGCTTTCGCATGAGGGCCGTGAGAGCGACCGACAACGCCGCTTGCAACATCAAAAACAAGCAGCATAATCAATCGTACAAACGAACCAGAGCCCGCAATGCTCACGCCGTTGTGATGTTCCATTTTATATGACGACGGGCATTCTTGGGCCGCTGACTTGTGGTTATCTGTCTGCAAGGCTGAATTTCAAACCAAGAGGGTCCGATGACCGAGGGTTTTGCGAAAAAGACGCTGGTGACGTCCAGCCATTGGGGGGCGTTCGAGGTTGATGTCGAGGGAGATCGCATCGTTGCGACCCGCGCGTTTTCGCAGGATCCGCACCCGTCAAAGATCCCGGATGTCCTGCCTGCGGCGGTCCACCATCATAGCCGTGTCCTGCGCCCTTCCATTCGGCGCGGCTGGCTTGAGGGGCGGGCCCGCACGGGCCGCGGGAGCGACAGCTTTGTCGATCTGCCCTGGGACGAGGCGCTTGACATTGCCGCGACCGAGATCGACCGGCTGCGCAAAGCCCATGGCAACGAAGCGATTTTCGGCGGCTCTTACGGTTGGAGCTCTGCCGGGCGCTTTCATCATGCCCAAAGCCAGGTGCACCGCTTTTTGAATACGATCGGCGGCTATGTGGCCTCGTTCGGAAGCTATTCCACCGGCTGTGCGCAGGCGATCATGCCACATGTCTTTGGCGCGAATTTTCTAAGCCTTGTCTATGAGCATCAGGACAGTTGGAAAACCATCTGCGCGCATACCGAAACCCTTGTCATGTTCGGCGGGATCAATCCGAAAAACGCTCAGGTCAGCATGGGCGGCATGACCGAACATGACACTGCCGGATGGTTTGAGAAATTCGCGGCGAAGGGCATGCGCTGCATCAATATCGGGCCACAGCGCACGGATGCGCCTGCGGGGTGCGAATGGCTGGCGCTGCGGCCCGCGTCGGACACCGCAATGATGCTGGCCCTGGCCTATGTGCTTGAGGACGAGGGCCTTACCGACATCGGGTTCCTGTCGCGCTGCACGGTCGGGTTCGAGCGGTTTCGCCCCTACCTGATGGGACAGCTTGATGGTCAACCCAAAACGCCCGACTGGGCCAGCCCGCTTTGTGGCGTAGATGCCGAGGCCATCAGGAGCCTCGCGCGCCGCATGGCGCGCACCCGCACCCTGATCACCGTGGCATGGTCGCTGCAACGGGGCGAACATGGCGAACAGCCTTACTGGATGTCGGCGGTGCTGGCTGCGATGCTGGGGCAGATCGGGCTGCCGGGGGGCGGGGTTGGCTATGGCTATGGTGCCATTGGCGGTGTCGGAAAAACCCTGCTCGGGCTTAAAGGCATGACCCTGCCGCAACATCACAACCCGGTCAACACGGTGATCCCTGTGGCGCGGATCGGGGACATGCTGCGCAATCCCGGGCAACCGTATGATTTCAACGGCACGCGCGCGCCATACCCCGATATCAGGCTGATCTATTGGGCGGGCGGCAATCCGTTTCACCATCATCAGGACCTCAACCGCCTGCACGAGGCCTGGCAAAAGCCCGAAACGATCATCGTCAACGAGCCGTGGTGGACAGCAACCGCCAAGCGTGCCGATATCGTGTTCCCGGCAACAACCGCCTATGAGCGCGAAGACATCGGGCGCACGACCCTCGATGACTATCTGTTTTACATGCCGCGCCTGATCCCGCCCGTGGGCGAGGCGCGCGATGATTATGATATCTTCACCGGGCTGGCCCGCCGCCTTGGGCACGAGGAGGCCTATACCGAAGGGCGCGACGCGCAAGAGTGGATCGCGCATCTTTATGCCGATTATCGCCAGAGCGCCGCAGAGCAGGGCGTGGATATCCCCGAGCTTGAAACCCTGAAAACCCGCAACTGGGTGCGTCTGCCGATCCAGATGGAGGGCGCGAACCGCACCCTCTTTGCCCCCTTCCGCGAAGATCCGGGCGGTGCGCCCCTGAAAACGCCCTCTGGCAAGATCGAACTGTTTTCCCAAACGATCGAGGGCTTCGGATATGACGATTGTCCGGGCCATCCGGTATGGCTTCCTCCGCAGGAATGGCTTGGCAATGCGACCGCGGCTTATCCTCTGCACCTTGTCTCGCCACAGCCGGGCGACAAGTTGCACAGTCAATTGGAAAGCGCGCTTGCGGATGTGCCGGGCGCGCGGCCGGTGGCGATGGTGATACATCCAGACAACGCATCAAAACGCGGCATCGCAAGCGGAGATCTTGTGCGTGTGTTCAATGCGCGCGGGGCCTGCCGGGCGCGCGCGATGGTCAGCGAGGATATCGCGCCGGGCACCGTCGCCTTGCCGACCGGGGCCTGGCTTGGCGATCCGGGCCTGGATATTGACCCAGACGGCAACCCCAATGTCCTGACCCCCGATGTCGGCACATCCCGGCTTGGACAGGGATGCAGCGCGCATACCGCATTGGTCGAGGTGGCCAGTCTTTAGAGCATGTTGCTCAAAAGTGTGAACCGGTTTTGAGCGATCCTAACATGCGAAATCAATAGGTTAGAGCGTGTTGCGTGACTGCAAATGAACGCGACACGCGCTAGAAAGGGGCCTGTCGCACGTCCGGAAATCCGCCACGATCCCTATCAGGGCAGTTTGAAACGAAGGCCCCTTCGGCAAACCGCATAGTGAATCGCAACGGCGTGGCCTGGCAATTTGCCGGGCCGGGTTTGGCATGGGCGGGCGCCATGGAAGGCCGGCCAAACGCGCGCGGAGATGAAAACGGAAAATCATCAGCGGATTGATCTTAATCAATCAGATGCATGGATATGAATATAAGGCTTGACGTGTTGTCTCAGGTCGCAGGGCGAACACCAAATCCTTTGCTGAGGGGCCTGCCGACGCTCATTAAAGGATACCATGCCATGCCAAAGATAATTGAACCTGGGGAAGCAGTCGACTTTGATCTCCCTCTTAACAGCACGCCCGATTTTACATCCTCGCATGTCTTCAGCACAAGCGACGTGACCGGGACTTTTGATGGACTGACCCAAGGGGATGTCTTGCCGGGCGAAACGCCGGTCGTAGATTTCTCCGCAACGCCGAAAATCGACAAATCCGGGGTTGAGCTTTATCCTGTGAACAGTGAGTTCGGCTTTGTCGTCACCGATTTTGACGGGGCGATTTCCAAGGATTTCATCACCAACCCCGAATATGAGGAAGGTTTTGTTGGCGATATCTTCGAGAACGGCGAGCAGGTCGGCCTGATGGTATCGGATGCGCCGACCGACACGTTCAAGACACCTGCCTTGCTGGGCACATGGCTGGCCGGTCTTGGCGGCAATACGGTCAAGGCATCGACCGAGCATTATTCGGTGATGCAGGCAATCCTGTCAGACCAGAAATACCCTGAAGATCCGACCGCCGTTTACCAACTGGACGACAACCTGAAGATGATTGGCGGCACCTATGATGGCCAGTTCATCGAAGACATCCTGCCGATTGTCGGCGATGTGAACGAAGATGGCGTTGTCGACATCAAGGATGTTCTGGTGCCGAACGAGAGCACGATCAGGGCCGATATTGCCGTTGGCAACGACTATTCTGTGACCATGAAAGACGATGGCAAATTGCTCTATCGCTGGGGTAATACCATCAAGCGGCCCAATGATGTCCGCCTTGAAGCCACGCTTGATCTTCCCGACGAGTGGGGTGCGACGGATTACGAGACCTCGGTCATGTCACCGGTTTTTCAGATCACGGCGGCGGAATTGGCGGTGCGTCACACCATCACCAACAACCCGAACGATCAGTTGCGCCCGGAGGACTTTGAAAACGAAGCCGCCCGTGGCACCTTGCCGGATTATGAAGAGCTTGCCGATGGAAGCTGGGTTTCCAAGGAAGGATTCTTTGCGGGTGACGGCACATTCCTGCCTGCTGGCACGGTTCTGAAGGATCCAACCATTCCCGGCCTTGTTGCCGGATCAACCCTTGACCGGATCGGCTCGGGTTCCGTCGACCTGGATGAGGGGTTCACCAACGCCTATTACACCACGATGGATCGCGAGCCGTTCGAGCCGGAATTGAACGCGGCGGGAGACGCATATGTCAGTGGGCCACGCTGGCGCCTTCAGTCGGATAAATACGGTCAGGATCTGCCCAGCGTTGTGATGCCGATTGATCCGAGGCTGACGGCAAACCCGACACAGGATCAGGTGAAATACGACGTTGGCGCGGATACGCAGACGGTGATCAACCTTCTGGACTGGGCTCAACCGGTTTCGCCGCTGGATATCAGCCTTGGCTGGCAGAACAAATCCGGCACGGTGTCGGCAAACGGCCTGAACATGACCAACGACTTTGATCTTGCCATCTATATCAAGGGCGATGTCAAACCGGCTTCGATCTATGATGCCACGCTTCTGTTGGATTATGACGAGGTCGCCATCAACGCGCTTGGAACAACCGTCACCGGAACCGCGCAGGCCGATATTCTTGTTGGCGAGGGTGGTAACACCATGACTGGCGGCACCGGGGGTGATTTGTTCCTGTTGTCCTATGGGGCACTCTCGACTGCGGCGATTGTTGCCAACACGATCAATGACTTCGAGGTCGGTGTTGATGCAATCGGCTTTGCCGGACTGGGCGTGGATGACACGAACTTTGACACCAAGGTGACCCAGACCGTTGTTGGCGGCGATCTTCAGATTGCCATTGACGGTGTGCTGATTGCGACGCTCATCGGGGTGACGGCACCGCTCGACATGGCCGACGACTTCCGCTTGATGACCGGGCCGGACCTTCCCGACAACCTGATTGCGGGCACGTCGGCGGGCGAGCTTTTGGTCGGTGACGCGTTCTCGAACACGATCGCCGGTCTTGGCGGCGACGACACGATCCAGGGTCTGGGAAGTGGCGATGTGCTTTATGGTGGCGCCGGGGATGACTCGGTTCTTGGTGGTGACGGCAATGACGTGATCTATGGCGGCACCGGTAATGACTCGATCTTTGGCGAAGGCGGGTTTGACTGGCTATACGGCGGTGCGGGCAACGACTCGATTGTGGGCGGTTCGGACACCGACATGGCCTCCTTCGTTGACAGCACGGACGGTGTTACCATCAATCTGGCTGCCGGGACTGCGGTTTCGGGAAGCGAGACTGACACATTGAGTGACATCGAGAACGTCACCGGCAGCAGCTTTGCCGATGTCATCACCGGGGATGACAATGGCAACTGGCTGCGCGGTCTGGGCCATTTCGACTGGTTCAACGGGTCGGGCGGCAATGACACCATTGACGGCGGCAGCGGCCAGGACATGATAAGCTATGTGGCCAGCACCGAAGCCGTCACCGTCGATCTCGGGGCCGGAACCGGCACAGCCGGGTTGGCTTTGGGTGATACCTATGTCAGCGTCGAACGCGCGACCGGCTCGGTCTATGGCGACACGTTCTTTGGGGGCGACGGGGCCGAGCAGTTCCGCGGTCTGGGCGGGTATGACCTGTTCCACGGCTCTGGCGGTGGCAAGGACATCTATGACGGTGGCAGCGGTCTTGATACCCTGTCCTATGCGGCCTCGACAAGTGGTGTCAAAGCAACCCTCTTGTTCGGCTTTGGCTGGGTTGGTGATGCGGATGACGATCTTTATACCTCGATCGAAAACCTCATCGGGTCCAATTCTGGCGACGAGCTGATCGGTGATGGCGGGCGCAACAACCTGCAAGGTCTGCTGGGGAACGACACCTTGGATGGCGGTGCCGATGTTGACCGCCTGACCGGCGGCGGCGGCGATGACTTCATCGACGGCGGCTGGGGTTGGGACTATGCGCATTTCTCTGAAAACCAGGATCAGTATTCGATATCGACCG
>JAVVFB010000360.1:0-2284 GCA_032251095.1 Roseovarius sp.
CGGCATGCGCTGGCGATAAAGATTGAAATTTGTGCATAGCTTGCAGCTTGCATCGCAGCGTGTTAAAGTGCTCAAGTAACTGGCTGGCCGGGTTTTTCCCGGCTTTTTCTTTCGCTCAAGCAAACGCTTATGATGCACAAGCCTACACCACAAAAGCCTGAACTTCTCGCCCCTGCCGGCAGCCTGGAAGCTTTTTTCGCTGCGATGGAGTTTGGTGCCGATGCGGTTTATGTGGGCCTCAAGGAGTTCTCTGCCCGGGCCAAGAAGGGCGGTATCTATTGAACGCGCCTGCTTGATAACCACAGGGGGTAACTTGTTATGTCTGATACATCGAAACTGAGCACTTGCCAGATCGTTTGCTGGGGCTTGGCCGCTTTGGCCGGGCTTCTGGTTCTCTGGTCCACATCCGGGGCCGTCGGTTTTTTTGCCGCGCTGCTTTTGGGCCTCGCGTTTGCCGCGTTCTTTGGCCTGGTGATCACGCGTCTGGTCTGTGTCGGCTATTCTGCCGAGGATCGCGGGATCGAGCCGCAGGACGTCAAGGCGAAGATGGCCGAGGTGACCGGCATCACCGGTTATGTGGCCCCCGATGAGGATGTGGATGTGGCCCCGGCGGCGGAGCCGACCACGACGGCGGCAGCGGCCCCTGTGGCGACCGCCGTCAAGGACAAGAGCGATGCAGTGGTTGTGAAATCAGGCACGGTTCTGAGTGGCGAAAAAGAACTGGCGGCGCGTAAGGGCGAATGGCAATACGAGGGGGACGGAAAAGGCGATGCCAAACCCGCAGCCGTCAAGGCCAAACCCGCCAAACCCGCCGAGACCAAAGCGTCGGCAGGCGAGGGCATCCGGCCCGAAGCGCTGAGTGCGCCCAAGGGTGGCAAGGCTGATGATCTCAAGCAGATCAAGGGCGTTGGGCCGAAACTGGAGATCCTTTGCAACGAGCTGGGGTTTTATCATTTTGACCAGATTGCCGGCTGGGGCGCGGACGAGGTGACGTGGGTCGATCAGAACCTCAAGGGGTTCAAGGGCCGGGTCAGCCGCGACAATTGGGTCGAACAGGCCAGGGTTTTGGCGGCCGGCGGTGAGACCGAGTTTTCCAAACGCGTCGCCAAGGGCGGCGTATACGAAGGATGATGCAAGCGATGGGCGAGCGCGACAAGGATCTGCAAATGGCACGCAAGGGCCGCACCGCCGGTGTGGTCATTGCGGCGACCATGCTGATCTGGATGGCCGCCCAATGGCTTGGCGGACAGATGGGATGGCCGGTGCGGTTTGTCTTTCTGTTCGATCTGGCCGCGATTGCCGCGCTCATTTGGGCGTTGGTGGTGACCTATCAAATCTGGCGGCTGCGCCAGGATAATCAGAGGTAGAGCCTTATGCTGAAGGACCAGGACCGTATCTTTACCAATATCTACGGGATGCACGATCGAAGCCTGAAAGGCGCGATTGCCCGGGGGCATTGGGATGGAACGGCAAAGATTTTGCAGAACGGGCGCGACTGGATCGTCAATCAGATGAAGGCGAGCGGGTTGCGGGGCCGGGGCGGCGCGGGCTTTCCCACCGGGCTCAAGTGGTCGTTCATGCCGAAAGAAAGCGACGGGCGACCAAGCTATCTTGTGGTCAATGCCGACGAATCCGAGCCCGGCACCTGTAAAGACCGCGAGATCATGCGCCATGATCCGCATACCTTGATCGAGGGCTGTCTAATCGCGTCCTTCGCGATGCAGGCGCATGCCTGTTACATCTACATTCGCGGCGAATATATCCGCGAGCGCGAGGCGCTTCAGGCCGCGATTGACGAGGCTTACGAGGCCGGTCTTGTGGGCAAGAACGCCTGCAAATCGGGCTGGGATTTCGACATCTACCTGCATCACGGCGCCGGTGCCTATATCTGTGGCGAGGAAACCGCCCTTCTGGAGAGCCTTGAGGGCAAGAAGGGCATGCCGCGCATGAAGCCGCCATTTCCGGCGGGCGCGGGGCTTTATGGCTGTCCGACCACGGTCAACAACGTTGAATCGATTGCCGTCGTGCCGACGATCCTGCGGCGCGGCCCGGAATGGTTCGCGGGCTTTGGGCGTGCGAACAACGCCGGCACCAAGCTTTTCGCCATCAGCGGCCATGTCAACAATCCCTGCGTTGTCGAAGAGGCGATGTCGATCACGTTCGAAGAGCTGATCGAAAAGCATTGCGGCGGTATTCGCGGCGGTTGGGATAACCTCAAGGCGGTCATTCCTGGCGGCTCTTCGGTGCCTTGCATCCGCGGCGAGTTCATGCGCGAGGCGATCAT
>JAVVFB010000361.1:0-2247 GCA_032251095.1 Roseovarius sp.
GCGGAGGCGGAAACCGCCGTCATTGACGCAGCTGCGAGCTGTCCGCCGATCTGCCCCATAGCCTTGGCCCCTTCGACGGCGATCTCTTTCTCGGCGATCGCAGCCTGAAGCGCGTTGGCGGCGTCCTGCATCGCCACGCGACCCTGTTCGACTACCTTGCTGACCTCTGCGGCATAGCGCTGAACGTCGGCAATCAGCCACGCATTCTCCGCGCTGATTTCGGCGGCGTAGCGTTGGGTGTCGGCCACGGCCCCCTTGGCCTCTGCCTCGACTCGGGAAGACTCTCCCTCGATCTCGCCCAAGTATTTCTGCACGGCCGCTTTGAGGACCTCGACCTTGTTCTGGTTCTTGCCGAGGACAACCTTGGCGCGCTCTGAGTCGAGTTCAGCCACCGCCTTAACGGCATCCATCTGTTCACCATAGGCCCTGACTTCGGTCTCGTAGATCTTCGCGCGGGTCTCCTCGCCGGCAACTTGAGCCTGCCAGAGGTTGTACTTGGAGGTGATCGCGTTAATTTGGGCGAGTTTGGCCTCGATCGTGGCCCGATATTTTTCGATGCGAATCCGGTTGATATCGGCCTTGATCTTGACCGACTCCATCTCGGTGGCATACATCTTCATGAGGGTTTCGAGAGCGCCGACTTGCGCTGTATAGAGGCGGACTTGGCCGTCCTGCACATCCACGATCGCCTTGACGCCCTCGATCTGCGCCTTAAAGATCTCCATCTTGGCGATTTCGGCGCGTACCCGTGACTCGAACACGGCAGCTTCCGCCTGATAGGTGGCCAGCTGGGCGTTGTAGAAGGCGACCTGCGCATTGTAAATGGCGATCGACATCTCAACACCAACTTTTGCGGCCTCAAACGCGCGCTGATTGACCTTGTTGGCATAATCCATCAGGACGGTTTCGAAAGCGACCGCTTGGGAAACGGCGAACTGGGTGTTGGCTTGCGCCAGTCGGGCCATCTCAACCATGATGTCGTTGCTTAAGTTCTCCCGCCCGCGCAAAATCGAGTTGTGCAGTTCCAGTATACGGCCGCGTAAGGCTCCGGGTGGCTCTTCGTGACCGCGCGCCGACCAGTATTTCTCGGCCTCGACCTGTTTTTGGAATTCCTCGTCGTATTGACGGTCGCGCGCCCGGTTCCAGATGGCCGCCTCGACGGCCGCGCCAAGACCGGTGCCGCCACGAAGAACCTTGTACGACATCCACGTCTTCAGCTCGTTGGCCAGATCCGAATCGTAGGGGATTTCGTGAAAGACGAACTGCATCTCCGGCACCACCAGATGGGCATCGGGCAGTCTTGCACTGAAATCTGGGAGACTGTATTCCGGCGGATCAGGAATAACGATGTCGGCCAGCACGGGTAGTGGAGGCAGTGTGTATTCCGGTGGCGGCGGAAAGCTGGGGTCGTCAATCGCTGGCCCGTCGTCGTCGATAACCGGCATGGGATCGGTCGGTACGGGCGGGATAGTGTAGACGGGCGGAGGGATATCGAAGACCGGGACATCAATGAGGACCGGGATAAAATCCTCAAGACCGAGACTTGCCGCAAGTTCGGCCACCGAATCCATCTCCCCCTTATCAAAATTAACCGTCAGCTTGTCGGCATCAGTGTGACCGGGCTTTGTCCCAACGTTTGGACCGTTAATGCCGGTGAAGTCTAAATTGCTTCCAGCATCTGGGATCGTGACGGTCATGGCACCACTGATACTGGTGAGCGCGCTCTCGGCAATGGCCCATGCGTTTTCTGTATAGCCTGTGATCTGGCCAAAGCGCTCTGCCACCTGAGTGAGGGCGGAATGGTCGGGTCCGGGCCATGTGCTGTAATTTTGCGGCTGGGATTGGGTAAACGGTCCTGCCATAGCTAAGCCCTCCGTGGTCTACGATTAAGGACAATGGGCTGGGCGTCGATCCGGTCCAGCGAAAAGTCCGCGCCGTCGAGGTTGGCGATCTTGATGGCAAAATAACGGCCGACGCCGTCACGACCGATGGTCACTTCCATGCCGTGCTGCCTCTGGTCCAGATAGGTTGGCCGCACGATATAGTGGCGGGCGTCGTCACCGTCGCTGAAGACCGACAGGGACAGGCTTTTGGAGACCTCTCCGCCGATCCAGATTTTGCGCAACCGGAACATGTTGCCAAGCACGTTCTCCTTGGTGTCGTCCGCAAGGGCGAAGTTGCGGGTCAGCACATAGGCGTCAATCGCCACTCCGTCATCGTCGTTGCCCTCCAGAACAAACAGCCCGT
>JAVVFB010000362.1:0-2209 GCA_032251095.1 Roseovarius sp.
GCCTGACAAAAGTGCGCACTCGATCACACGCCAAAAGCGTCAAAAACTTCTTGCACTTCGGGCGGCAACCACAAAAGAGGTTTGTCGAAAAATGACAGATGAGAACGCCGGGGGAGTTTTTTGGCGTAAGTCTTCCAGATCTGGCGATTTGAGGTGGCCATTGATGCTTGTCGCGGCGCGGTCCCTGCGGCATCATCCGCCAAACGCATCGTGAACGGCCATACTTGGACCCATGTCAAAAAAGACCCTGAACCAAGCCAATCTTGAAAAGCTGGGCGCGGAAAAGCTCGCTGCACTGGTCATGGACCTGGTTCAGGGGAGCGCCCCGCTTCAGCGCCGCGCGCGGATGGAACTCAGCGCCGCCCAAGGGCCGCGTGAGGTTGCCGCCGATCTGCGCAAACGCTTTGCGTCGCTGCGGCGCTCAACCAGCTTTGTTGACTGGCGCAAGCAAAGGGCGCTGGTCAAGGACCTTGAGGGGCTGTTGGCGATGATCGAAACCACCATCGCCCCGCATGACGCGAACGATGCGTTCGAACTTCTCTGGTCCTTCCTGCAACTGGCCCCCTCGATCTACGAGCGCACGGATGACAGCAACGGCACGGTCGGTGGCGTCATGAGTGACGCGGTGGCCCTGATCGCGCAGATATCGCCCGCGATTTCCAAGGATCAAACCGCGCTGGCCGAGCGCATTCTCGATGCGGTCGCGGATGCAGGCTATGGCGAGTTTGACGGGATCATTCCGGCGACGGCAGAGGCGCTTGGCGAGGATGGGCTTGAACACCTCAAGCGGATCACTGACGTCTGGGCGGATACGCCACCCACCGAGCAGGAGCTCGAAAAATATCGCGCCTATGGATTTGCGTCCTCTGCCGAAGACAGCGTGCGGCGCAGCAAACAGCTCACGCGGTCGATCATTCTGGCGGATGTTGCGGATGCCCAGGGGGATGTCGACGCCTATATGGCGCGCTATTCCGCAGAACAGCTGACCTATGGCACCATCGCGCCGGATGTGGCACGCCGATTACTTGACGCGGGGCGCGTCGATGAGGCGTTTGGCACCGTCACCCGCGCCCGGTCTGCCGAGGACGGCAAGTCCTTGCGGCTGTTCCGCCACGATCTTGATGCGGTCTTCGAGGAATGCCTTGAACGGCAAGGCAAGACAGAAGAATTGAAGGCGCATCTTCGGGACACCTTTGAACAGACCCTGAGCGCGCCCAGCCTGCGGAAATACCTCAAGCTGTTGCCCGATTTCGACGATATCGAGGCCGAAGAGGCCGCGCTGGATTTTGCGGAAACCTATCCGCATCTGGGCGCGACGATCAGTTTTCTGGTGGGGTGGCCGTCTCATGACCGCGCGGCGCGGGTTGTGGTGGCGCGTGCCGAAGAGTTGGACGGAAATTCCTATCACACCCTGACCACGGCCGCCGACGCGCTTGAGGCCGAGCATCCGCTCGCCGCCACGCTGATGCGCCGCGCCATGGTCCTCGATACGCTGACCGGGGCAAAGTCCAAGCGCTACCGCTACGCGGCGCGCCATCTGGCCGAATGTCAGGCCTGCGATGCCGCGATCGAGGATTATGGCGACCTTCCCACGCACAGGCAGTTCGTTGAGTTGCTCAAGCAGCAACATGGTCGAAAATATGGGTTCTGGGGCTTGGTCGATCCGTAGGTGCGACACTAAGCAGACCTTGCCGAGGTGGCATCATACTGCGTTGCAGAATCCCAGAGCATGCCGCGGTCACTCAAAATTCACACGACATGCTTGTCTTATGCTGATCCCGGCTCTTGTGCGAAGAAAGAGCCAGCGCGCGCCACGCTATTTATGGCGCGCGCTGGCGGTGGCTGGATCGTCACGGGCTTGGTCGTGAGGGACCGTTTTAGAGTGTGATCAGCCATCGTCTTCGCCTAAGGCCTGAACGGATACAGAGCGGCGCAAAGCCCTCTACGACAAGCATAGGACAAGCGAGGACAATGAAAGATACCATCGGAATCGATATCTCGAAAGCCACTCTCGACGCGCATCGTCTGATCGATAACGAAGCGCGGCAATTTGCGAACACCCCAGCCGGCCTGCGGGCACTTCGTCGCTGGATCGGCGCCGCAGTGCCGGACCTGGTGGTCTATGAGGCGACCGGTGAGAACGGCGGTGCAAAATTAGACCACGGTAGCGCCGTCGTATTGGCGGTGCGGGCGGCGTAAAAGTCGTCCA
>JAVVFB010000363.1:0-2190 GCA_032251095.1 Roseovarius sp.
GACCGGATAGCCGACGCGCCAGTGGCCAGCAAAGCCGCCGCAGCCGCCGCCGAAAAAATCGCAACCCGCCGCCCGAACGCGGCAAGTTTCGCCTGCGCAATCTCCGCCTCGCGCGAAATCTGGCGCATCCCCTTTTGACCGGCGTCTCCAACCCCGGAAAATTCGGATTTGACCTGTTGCCCGCCGCTGGCAGCCAGCCGCACGGATACGCGCTTTTCAGCCATCACGGTCCCTCTTGTTCAGTTCCTGTGCCATCGCGATGCCAATGCAAGGCAACATATCCGCAACCGCATGTCGGCACACGCCCAGGGCGTCGGCCATCTGCATTGCTGATGTCATGTCAAACCCAAGCACGGCCCCGTTGCCGGTCATGCGCCATTGCCCATACAAATGCACCGACAACGCCCAGACTTCCGCGCCTTCATGCGTCAGTGGCGCGTTGACGATTTTCGGGCACTCTTCGCAGGTCTCCGGGCACGACACGCAGTAGTCCGCGCCGCCGCCGTAGTGCCATTGGGCGAGGGCGCAGAGACGTTTTTTTCCGAGTCCAGCAAAAACGACGGCATCAGGTACCTGATGAAAAACACAGCGTAAATCTCCGCCAGATCCATCAACTGGCCGATCAGTTCCGGTGTAGGGTCAATGGGCTTCCCCGCATCATCAACCACGCCTTCCCATTCGATGATTGCCACCTTCGCAACAGCAACCCCGCTTGCAAACGACAATTCGGGATCGGGGGCGCCAGCCATCGCCACGCTTCGCAAATGCGCGTCTTCGCGCGCCCGCAATGCGATAATCGTTGAATAGGGCCGCACCTTCACCCGCACGCCGTGCACAAGGTCAAGCCATTCATCCTCTTTTTTCAAACCAAGGCGCAACATCAGTATGCACTCACAGAGTTGACCAAAGTAACTGTCACCATCGGATCGCCATTAGCCTGCTGCGCGGCCTGCCACGCGAACGTCGCCTCTATGGCGCCGGGGCCTGAGATTTCTCGACGCGGCACTGGCAGATAGACAACCGGAACAGCGACGGTCAGAGTCTTGCTCGCGCCAAGCGACCATGAAAACTCAAACGCCGCGGGAGAGCCATTGGTCGCCTGATCAAGCAACGCGGTATCAGCAAACCGCACCACGATATCACCGGTCAATGCCGCGATGCCTGGGTCAACGCCGTCGATCTTGCCGTCTGCGCGAATGGTCTCAATCCGGTCGAGTGTGTTGGAATAGTTGACGCTAGCCGAAACCACGTTGCCCAGCAATGTGCCGCCGCGCTTGACAGAACCGTTGAAGTGACCGAACCGTTGTAGCGTAATCGCAGCAGGCGTCCCTGCCTGCGTACTCGTCGCGCGGGTTTCACCCTGAGCGATCAGGCCAACCGATGCGGTCAGTGGCCCAGAGCGTTGCATGGTCCACGACAGAGTATCAACGCGCGCGCCAGAATACATCGAAAAGCTCGGGATTTCAGGCATCCCGATTTCAATCGACATGCTCGGAAGCACGAAAGCGCCTGACGTGAAAACGTGCGTGAATGTCGTGGTGCCGGTCGTGACTGGCGATCCAAAGGTACCTTTCAGCCAAAAGCCGAAGGCGTCCAGATCAATCGGCACCGTGACGTTGCCGTCTGCCGTGACCGCATCCTTGATGGGGGCAACCGGATCACGGCCGAAACCAAGAAGCTCGGATGCCAGAAGCGGTTGTTCAGAACTCAAAGAAACGGGCGGCGCAAACGGCATCCGTGTGTACCCGCTCACGGGTGCCGTGCCGTAGGTCGTCTCGAACGCAAGCGCCATCTGCGACCGCGCACCTTGTCCTCGTGCCATGTCGGTATCCTTTCAAAAAGATGTCAGTTCAGGGGGTCGCTCGTAGAATAGTGCAGGACAACCCCAATGATCGCGGCCTTGATTACGCCGCCATTATCGCCCGGCAGGTCTTGCGGGGCCGGGGCCTCCACCTCAGCCCATTCTACCGCGCCGCCAAGCGTTCTGTCTGCTATGATCACTGCGCCGATCGGGCCAACCAGCGCGTCAAACGCGGCGTCATTGTCAGGCCGAAGCACCACCGCCTCAATCTCGGCGCGGTGTTCATAGTGATAGGTAAGAGGCGACAGTGTGAATTCCGGCTCACCGGGATCGCCGTCGCGCAAGATAATCAGCCCGTTCGCCGGGACCGATTCCGGCAATGCAGCACC
>JAVVFB010000364.1:0-2189 GCA_032251095.1 Roseovarius sp.
CGACGGGCTCCGCCAGATTCAAACCGCCGCCTGATCAGGCGTCACCAACTTTTGCCCATATCTCCGCCGCTTGACGTATGAACCACATCCCGCCAAGTCCGGGAACCGCAGCTTCATTGTAGAGCATGACTGCCTTGCCAAGCCCCAGTGTGAGTCTTCTGCGCGACGGCTTGACGTTTTCAGGCGCCAGCATGCCCCATTGTATTGTCATTTAATGATAACTTTCTGTTCGGCGGCGGGTAGCTGCGCCAGTTCCAGCCGCCCATGGTCTATCCAGAACAGAGCTAAACCTTGCAGCGTGTGCTGCGGGAACAGTTTTGCCACCAGACCGGTATAGGCAGAAAGCTGCGGCCAGTAGAGGCCGAAACCCTCACCCGCACCGCCGGTCTTGTGATCGATCAACAGGCATCCCTTAGGCCCCGATGCCAACAGGTCGATCATACCGGGAATTTCAGCACCCTCTTTAGTACGTCCTAGAAGAGGGATTTCACATAGCAGATCGGTATATCCATCGGCCGCAAGCCAGGCTTTCAGCGCCGCCGCCCGCTCTGCGACCAGTGCCAGGGTTGCGTCGTCCAATCCGGTTGCCTTGGGCAGGGCTTCAGTTAGATCAGATCGCGTAAGGCAAGTCCGCAGGGCAAGATGGATGGCTGTCCCACGCGCCGCGTCGCTGACGGTGTGGGGCCATGGTTCGCCTAAGGCGATACCCTGGCTCTTGGGGGCGGGCAGCGCGGTTGTCGATTGCGATGGTTGCAACCTCCAGGGCGTTAAGTCCACAGCAGGCAAAGGGGTAGCGCTGCCGAGCCGTGGTGTATCAGTGATCTCGGCCTCCGAATACTCGGTGAACCCTGCGTGTTCGGGCAACTGCCTGATGATGGCCGGGCACTCGATCCCGCCGATACGCAGTTTATCACCACCGACCTGCGGCCCGCACGCATCTGTGAAGACATGGAACAGGCACTTGGCTTCCGGTGCTTCCTCGTCACGCTCTTTCAGGAAACCCGGCCACTCCAGCACAAGGCGGTCGCGCGCCCGGGTCAGGGCGACGTACAGCAGGTTCTTCGCATTTGCCTCGAAATCTGCGCGCCGCTCCTCAATAAACCGCCGCTCGGCTTCGGTGGCAGCAAATCCCGGCGTGTGGATTAGCGAGGCCGAGGCCAGCACGGCTTCCATATCGTCGATCTTGTCCAAAGCGGTGAACTGGGTCGCAGTGCTCCCCGGCCAGTCTTCGATCCTGTGGTCGAATTCAGCGACCACGGTGATCGGCCATTCACGACCCTTGCAGGCGTGCCAGGTGACGATCTCTACCGCTTCGGCGCTGTTGGCGGCAGGGTCGGGGCGGCGGTCGAAATCGCGCTCACCCGCTCGGGCATCAAGCCAGCCCAGAAAAACCTTGGCGCTTTCGCCATGGAACCCGGCTGCGGCCTTTAGGTCGCGGTGGGCAGATTCAAAGTCGCTCGCTTCAGCCTCTAGTCGCAGAAGGTCCGCACGCGCTTGAGCCTTATCGGGCTGGCGGTCAGCCCAGAGCCGCAGCCCGGATACATTAATCACCAGATCCAGTGCGTTGGAAATCGGCAAGCGTGCAAGACGGTCCGACAGAGCCGCAAGTCGCATGAGAACCGGATCATCCGCCAGCCGCCCTTGAATCTGCGCGGTCATTGCAGCTTGTAGGCTCAGTGGGTCGGAGCCGAGGGTGCGCAGCACAAGCGCGGAATTGGTATCGGTCGGGTTCGCGGCATAGCTCAGCGCGGCGCGTGCAGCCTGTACAACTGGACTGGTCGCCCAGCCATCCTCAGCGATGCGGACCGGCACGCCGCGCGCGCGCAATTCCTCGGCATAGCGGGCTGCCGTCGCGTGCTTGCAGACCAGCAGGGCTATGTCAGAGGGACGTACGCTCCTCGGGGCCTTGCTGTGCCGGTCGGTGATCGTTTCGCCCGCATTCAAGATCTGGGCGATGCGCTCGGCAATGTGCTCCTGAGGTTTCGAGAAGTTTCTCACCCCGCGCCCTTTGACGATGTTAAGCACCTCCAGCGCTGGACCGGTCACTGGATCACGGGTCGGGGACAGCGAGTTGTAGCCTGCGCCAAACAGCCCTGCGCCCATGGCATTGACGAAGTCCATCACCGCCGGTGTTGACCGCCAATTGCGGTCAAGGGGTTGCGTCGCATCGGGGTTCGCCGATGCAAGGG
>JAVVFB010000365.1:0-2173 GCA_032251095.1 Roseovarius sp.
GGTTCAGCGTGCCCTCGATGTTAAGATCCTCGCCATCGACGTTAAACGAAAGGCCCGCGATGGTTTCGTCAAACAGCCGTTCCCAGGCATCGCCCACAACCCCGAGGTCATGCAGGAATTTCTCAAGCTCGTCAGACAGCTGATAGGGCTTCATCGCGCGAATCCGGTCAAGCACCGGCTTGTACCGCACCAGATCGGCGTTCTCGACATACATCGCCGTCAGCGCCTCTTCGGAGAGCCGGTTGAGTTCGAGCGAGAAAAACACCAGAGGCGTGGTGTGATTGGTCACCTTTTCCTGGCAATCGGACATGAATTTCGCGCGCCCGCCATCAATCGTAAGCTGGTAATAGCGCAGCCCGGCAAAGGACATGATCCGCCCGGCGATATTGCTGATCTTTTCGTCGCGGTGCAGACATTCCAAAAGGCCGAGCCCATCCAGATCGGCCAGTTTGCCCTCGTAATCGCGGGCAAATTCGGCGCAGGCGGTTTCAAGCCAGTCAAGATCACGCTTGAGTTCGGGCGCGTCTTCACCGCTGTAAAGGTCGCTCAGGTCCCATTCCGGCAGCTTTCCCAGATCCTTGTTGCCGGAACCGGCATTTGCGTCGCGCACGGGGAAAGGCAGATTGAACATGGGGCACCTCTTGTTGATTGTTGCCCAAGACATAGGCCGCAGCGCCGCGCGCCACAAGAGGTGCGCGCCTTGCCATTTGCGGAGGGCTGGCTAGGGTGGGCGAAAACGCAACGAGGACAAGAGCCATGAAATTTGCAAGATACGGTGCGCCGGGCCAGGAAAAGCCAGCTCTCGTGGACAATGCGGGACAGCTGCGCGATCTCTCTGGAGTGCTGCCTGATCTGGCGGGGGCGGTGCTTGGCGACCTGCCAACCGTCAACCCCGAGAGCCTGCCGCTGGTGGAAGGCAACCCGCGCCTTGGCCCGCCGGTCGGCCATGTGGGCAAGCTGATCTGCATCGGTCTGAACTACATCGACCACGCCGCCGAACTTGGCGTTGATCCGCCCAAGGACCCGGTTGTCTTTCTCAAGGCGACCTCGGCAATTATCGGGCCGCATGACACGGTGGTATTGCCGCGCGGATCGAAACGCGGCGATTGGGAGGTCGAGCTTGGCATCGTGATCGGCAAGCGCGCCAAATATGTCAGCGAAGAGACCGCGCTTGATCACGTGGCCGGCTATACCATCGTCAATGATGTCTCAGAGCGCGGCTTTCAGCTTGAGCGTTCGGGCCAATGGACCAAGGGCAAAAGTTGCGACACCTTCGGCCCGATGGGCCCCTGGCTTGTGACCCCGGACGAGGTTGGCGATGTGCAAAACCTGGACCTGTCGGTCGATGTGAACGGCGAGCGCATGCAAAGCGGCAATAGCCGCTTGATGATCTTTACCGTGGCACAGATCGTGGCCTATCTCAGCGATCTCATGACGCTGGAGCCGGGCGATGTCATCGCCACGGGCACGCCGCCGGGCGTTGGCATGGGGCATAAACCGCCGCGCTATCTTTCCGCGGGCGACGAAATGGTGCTCAGGATTTCCGGGCTTGGCGCGCAACGCTCGCCTGTTGCGCAGGACCCGTAGCATTGTGATCGCCCGAGCCGTGGTAGAATTTGCATAGTTGCTTGAACAGGCGGCCCCGCATGTCGGGGCTGTCCATCAGGGTCTCGTGGCGGCCGGTCTCGACAAGCTCAAGATGGCCGCCCGGCCACTGCGCCATGCGCTCATGCACCCGCGCCACATCGACGATCTGATCGTTCGTGCCAAGCAGCGTCAGACAGGGAAGATCGGGCGAGGGGCGGCGCGCAAGCGCGCGGGTTTCGCTCAGCGCCTCGTGCAACCACCGCAGGCTTGGCCCGCCAATCCCAAGCTCGGGGTGGGCGTTGGCCTGATTGATCATGTATTGATACATCTTGCGATCATTGGTCAGCTTGTTGGTCTCGAACGGCTCTGTCAGCACGTAACTTTCCGGCGCGGTGCCGGGGGCGTAAAAGTGGCTCATGCCCAATTGCCGACTGCTCCACGATAGCGACCAGGCCACCGGGCGCAGGGCATCGGACATCGCGATCCCCCACATCGGGCCGGTGAACAGCGCCGCCCGCACCGGCAGCCAGTTCAGCACCGCCCGCAGCCCGATGGCGCCGCCCATCGAATGGCCGATCAGATACCA
>JAVVFB010000366.1:0-2160 GCA_032251095.1 Roseovarius sp.
CCGGTGATGCTGATCGACGAGGCGCGCACGCTGGAGTGACGGCCCGCGTCACCGCCGTTCGTCCAGTTTCGCCGCGTTCCAGAGCGCGTCCATTTCCGCAAGGTCGGATTGCGCCGGGGTTTTGCCTTGCTCGGCCAGTAGCGCCTCTATCCGGCCAAATCGGCGGGCGAATTTGGCATTTGCGCCGCGCAGGGCGGTCTCGGGGCAGAGGTTCATGTGGCGCGCCAGATTGGCCATCACAAAGAGCAGGTCGCCGAATTCTTCCTCGATCTTGTCTTGCGGCAGCTCGGCGGCGGCCTCTTGCAACTCGCCGACCTCTTCGGCGATTTTGTCGAGGACCTGGCCAACCTCGGGCCAGTCAAACCCGACCCGCGCGGCGCGTTTTTGCAGCTTTACGGCGCGCAAAAGTGCAGGCAGGCCCTGGGCCACGCCGTCAAGCGTGCCGGTCTGGGCCTGCGCCGCGCGCTCGACGGCCTTGATCGCCTCCCAGTCGCGGGTCTGTTGCTCGGCGGATTTATCACGCGATTCGTCGCCAAATACATGCGGGTGACGCGCGACCATCTTGTCGGAAGTCGCGTTGGCCACGTCATGGACATCAAACAGCCCGCGATCCTCGGCGATTTGTGCGTGAAAGATCACCTGAAGCAGCAAATCCCCCAACTCGCCGCGCAATTCACCCCACTCTGAACGCTCGATCGCATCGGCAACCTCATAGGCCTCTTCGATGGTGTAGGGCGCGATGCTGGCGAAATCCTGTTCGATATCCCAAGGACAGCCCGAGGCCGGATCGCGCAGCGCGCGCATGATGGCGATCAGCCGGGGCAGGCCGCCTTGTGGATCGTGAATGAGGGTGTCATCGGCCATTGCGGTACTCTCGTCTTTGGGGTTGAGTGGACCCTGACGCGTGAGCAAAAGGATGTCCAGAGATGGCCGTGATCAACCGCATTGCCGGTTTTGCTGATGAGATGGCCGCCTGGCGGCGTCATTTGCATGAGACCCCGGAATTGGGCTTTGACTGTCACGAAACCGCGCGCTTTGTGGTCGAGCGGCTGCGTGAGTTTGGCATCACCCAGATCGAGGAGGGCATCGCCACGAGCGGAGTGGTGGCGGTGATTGAGGGGCGTGGCAAGGGCCCCTGTATCGGCTTGCGCGCCGATATGGATGCGTTGCCGATCAATGAGACAACCGGCGCCGCGTGGGCTTCGAAACGGGCGGGAAAGATGCATGCCTGTGGCCATGACGGGCACACCACGATGTTGCTTGGGGCGGCGAAATACCTTGCCGAGACCCGCAATTTCGCAGGCCGCGTCGCGCTTGTCTTTCAGCCCGCAGAAGAGGGGCCGGGCGGTGGTCAGGTGATGGTCGACGAGGGCATCATGGAGCGCTTTGCCATTGATCAGGTCTATGCGCTTCATACCCTTCCCGGCGTTGCGGCGGGCAGGTTTGAAACCACGCCGGGGCCGATCATGGCGGCGGTGGATACGCTTCATATCGAGGTCAACGGCGAGGGTGGTCACGCCGCCATGCCGCATGAAACCCGTGATCCGGTGGTCGCGGCCGTGGGCATCGTGCAGGCGATCCAGACCATCGTAAGCCGCAACCGCAATCCGCTGGATGATCTGGTGATTTCGGTCACGCAGATCCACACCGGCAGCGTCGATAACGTGATCCCCGAAACCGCCTATATCAACGCCACGATCCGCAGCTTTACGGCGGGGGTGCAACAGATGGTGCATCGCCGCCTGCGCGAGGTGGCCGAGGGGCAGGCGGCCTCTTACGGGGTGCGCGCCGAAGTTCGGATCGAGCTTGGCTATCCCGCGACCTGTAATGATGCTGAAAAGACCCGCTTTGCCGCCCAGGTGGCGCGCGAGGTGGTCGGCGACAGCGCGGTGACCGAGGATCGACCGCGCGAAATGGGCGCCGAGGATTTTTCCTATATGCTGGAGGCACGCCCTGGCGCTTATCTGTTTCTCGGGCAAGGTGAGGGCCCCGGCCTTCATCACCCCGGATTTGATTTCAATGATGCGGTCGCCCCGGTGGGGGCCTCGTTTTTTGCGCGCCTTGTCGAGCGCGCACAGCCGTTGGCACAGGCCGAATGAAAAGGATGGTATGATGGCATTGAAAGATGCAAAAACACAGGTTGATCAGGCGTTTACGCGG
>JAVVFB010000367.1:0-2148 GCA_032251095.1 Roseovarius sp.
ACGTGCCATCCCAAAGATTTATCTGAACATGCGTTCAAATCAAAGCCCTTGCTTGCTCTGAGCCCCAAAAGAATGGCAAGAGGGGTCAAAAGCCGCCTTTTGAAAAGGACATGTCCGGGATGCGCCTTTGCCCTACCCTCTTGCTGGCCCCTCTCATGGCAGGCCTGATCACAAGCTGCGCGCCCTTTCCGCGCCTTGAGGAAAGCGAAAGCGCGCGCAACGCGCCCTTTGCGCAACTCGTGCCGGCCGAACAGATCACCGGCCAGGTCCCGCCTCAGGCCATCACGCCCGACACCGCGCCCGATCTGACCGCCCGCGCGGCGCGCCTCAAGGCCCGCGCTGCGCGCCTCAAGGGCAGCGTGGTGGACACCAAAACCCAAGAGCGCATGCAAACCGGTGTGAATTGAAAAAATCCGCGCGATAATTGCCCCAAGCCGCGTTGCAAGGCACAGGCGAACCCGTTACATCGCGCATCCAGACCCATTCAGTGACAATCGGAGAGCCCCATGAACACACCCCTGCGCCTTGGCATTGCCGGATTGGGCACGGTCGGCACCGGTGTCGTCAAGATCATCCGCCAAAAGGCCGCCCTTCTGGCAACCCGCGCCGGTCGGCCGATTGAAATCACCGCCATCTCGGCGCGCACCCGCGACAAGGATCGCGGCGTGAGCCTGTCCGGCTATGCCTGGGAGGACGATCCCGTCGCTCTGGCCAAACGCGACGATGTCGATGTGTTTGTCGAACTGATGGGCGGAAGCGACGGCCCCGCCAAGGCCGCGACCGAAGCTGCGATTGCGAGCGGCAAGGATGTGGTGACCGCCAACAAGGCGATGCTCGCGCATCACGGTCAGGCGCTTGCGCTTGCCGCCGAAGAGGCCGGGCGCGTGATCCGCTTCGAGGCCGCTGTCGCGGGCGGCATTCCGGTGATCAAGGCCCTGACCGAAGGGCTTGCCGGCAATGACATCACCCGCGTGATGGGGGTCATGAACGGCACCTGCAACTATATCCTGACGCGGATGCTGTCGGCCGGCTTGCCTTATCAGACGGTGTTTGAAGAGGCCGACAAGCTTGGCTATCTAGAGGCCGACCCGAGCCTTGACGTGGGCGGCATTGATGCCGGTCACAAGCTGGCCCTTCTCTCGGCGATTGCCTTTGGCGTGCAGGTCGATTTTGACGCCGTCGCGCTTGAGGGCATCGAACAGGTGACAATCGAGGATATCCGCCACGCCGCCGATATGGGCTATCGCATCAAGCTATTGGGCGTGGCGCAGATGACCGGACGAGGCCTTGAACAGCGCATGTCGCCTTGCCTTGTCCCGGCCCAGAGCCCGCTTGGTCAGCTTGAGGGCGGCACCAATATGGTGGTGCTTGAGGGCGATAATGTGGAACAGATCGTGCTGCGCGGCCCCGGTGCCGGCATGGGCCCGACCGCAAGCGCCGTGATGGGCGATGTCATGGATATCGCGCGCGGCTTGCGCATTCCCACCTTTGGTCAGCCCGCCGCAGGCCTTGTGAAACCCACAGCCGCCAGCACCGCGACACCGGCGGCCTATTACCTGCGCATGGTGCTTGACGACAAGCCCGGCGCTTTGGCCAAGGTGGCCACGCTTCTGGGCGAGGCGGGGATTTCCATCGACCGGATGCGCCAACATCGCCATGACGAGACCACCGCACCGGTGCTGATCGTGACCCATAAAACCACCCGAAGCGCGCTTGACACGGCCCTTGTCGGCATTGGCAAGCTTGACGTTCTGGCCGGCGAGCCGGTGGCGCTGCGCATCGAAATCGTCTAGCAGCAGCGCGCCCTTTGGCCCGCGCTCTTGTGTGGCACGGGGTCGGGCGTTATTGCTGTGGTGAGCCCGTTTTGCAAGGATCTGTTTATGCCCTCTGATATTGCTTTCAATGACCGGTTGTTGTCACTCGGGCTTGCCCGCGTCTCTGAGGCGGCCGCGCTTGCCTGCGCCGACCTGATCGGGCGCGGTGACGAAAAAGCCGCCGATCAGGCCGCCGTCAATGCCATGCGCGACGGCGCCTACGACTTTATTACCAAGCCTCTCAACCTGGACAGGCTCTCGCTGCTGGTGAAGCGCGCCCTGGCAAACCGGGAGCTGATTATGCAGCACCGGGCCCTGCAGGATGAGATCAATC
>JAVVFB010000368.1:0-2139 GCA_032251095.1 Roseovarius sp.
CAGCCTGACATGAAACCCTGATCCACCTTAACTGGGCTGCAAAGTGGTCGAATATCCAGGACCACCTCTGCCAAATTTCGTGGTCGCGGCTGTTCCCAAACGCATCCGCTATAACGGTGTTTTGGCTCAGGCCTCGGGTTTGACCGAGACCAGTCCCAGCCTGCGCGCAGACTCGAGCGACAAGATGCCTGAGTCCAGACCCTCTGGTGCCTGAAAGCGGCGGATGGCAGTGCGGGTTCGGGTGTCCATATCGCCGTTGATCGGGCCGCGATAGAGCGCGCGCGCGGCCAGGGCCCGCTGGACAGAGGCGATGAAATCGGGCGTCAGATCTTCGGCGCAGGGGGTTTCAAACCAGGTGACTGTGCGTTCCTTGACGATCGCCTGACGGGTTTTTGTTACGTAGAGGGCAGGCTTGAGGATCTGACCATCCTCAGCGATTTCAGCGGGGTGCTGGACGATCTGTTCGGTGACGGTTTCAATCACTGCCGGTGTCACATCCTTGCCCCAGCAGGTGCCAGGCGCGGCACCGGGGGGGGCGGTTTCAATGCGGGTCACGAGATCGGGCTCGCCGGTGCCGGTCGCGGGCCGGGGCGTTTCGCAGGCCATCAGGCCAAACGCCATCAGGCTCAGCAGGGCGAAGGGCGGACGTGTCATCGGCTCGGGCCTCTTGGGGCAGCAGTCTTGCGCTGTTTGGCCGGGATGTTAGCCGGTTTCTACCGCTTGCGAAAGTGTGCTCTCGGACAGCATCAGGTGGTCCAGCAAGTCCGAAATATCCTCGACCTCGTCGGCGACCACATGAACCACGCCGGATTGCCGTTCAATCCGGCCGGTCACCCGCAAAAGTCGCCCGGAAATCACCGCGCGGCGGAACCGTTCATAGATCTTGCGCCAGACGACCACATTCACCACCCCGGTTTCATCCTCAAGCGTGAGGAAAATCACGCCTTTTGCCGTGCCTGGCCTTTGGCGCACAAGCACAAGCCCGGCCACTGCAACCCGCGTCCCGGTCGGTGGCTCGGTCAGACGCGCGGCGACAAGTGCCGAGGGGGGGCGTGGCCATGTGGGGCCTGTGATGGGGGCAGATGTGCAGAATGACATGGAACAAATATAGAACATGTAGAATTTGTCGCAACTCTTTTCATCTTTGGTCGCAAATGGGGCTGGCCTGCCTTGTATGGCTTGGCTAGGAAAACAGTCGAACCAAAGTCAAGGGAGACGCCGAGCCATGGCCAAAATCACCTATATCGAGCATAACGGCACCGAACATGTGGTCGAGGTCGCCAACGGCCTGACCGTCATGGAAGGCGCGCGCGACAATAACATTCCCGGCATCGAGGCCGATTGTGGCGGGGCCTGTGCGTGTTCCACCTGTCACGTCTATGTCGATCCGGCCTGGGTTGATAAGCTGCCTGCCAAGGAAGACATGGAAGACGACATGCTTGACTTTGCCTATGAGGCCAATCCCGAGCGCTCGCGCCTGACCTGTCAGATCAAGGTGACCGATGCGCTTGATGGGCTGGTCGTGAATATGCCTGAAAAACAGATCTGATATGATGCGGGCGGCGCGGCTTGCCGTTTGGCTCGTCTCTGGTGTCACGGCCCTGCCTGCCCTGGCGCAGGAAATAACCTCTGCCCGTTACGCCGACCCGACCACGCGATACGCGCATGGCGTGCTCGGCGATGCGGTGGAATGGGGCGCGCTTGTGCTCGAGCTGTCCGATGGCACAAGGCGTCGCCTGACCCTGCCAGAAACGCTGGTGTTCGAGGATGCCGCACCGCGCCTTGGCGATCTTGATGGGGATGGCGCCCCCGAGGTGATCGTGGTGGAATCGAGCCTAAGCCAAGGCGCGCGACTGGCGATTTATGGCCCCTTTGGCCGGCTCGCCGCCACGCCGCATATTGGTCGCTCGCATCTCTGGCTGGCACCGATTGGCGCGGCTGATCTGGATGGCGACGGGCGCATCGAGATCGCTTATATCGACCGCCCGCATATGGCCAAGACCCTGCGCATCTGGCGCTATGAGCCCGGAAAGCTTGTTGAGGTCGCCAGCAAACCGGGCCTCAGCAATCACAAGATAGGGTGGGATTTCATCGCCGGAGGAATGCGCCACTGTGATGACGGCCCCGAGATGATCACCG
>JAVVFB010000369.1:0-2138 GCA_032251095.1 Roseovarius sp.
GTGGCGCGCCGCAGCGGATCAAGGACGCGGTCGATGAACACCGCCTCGCGGTCGAAAATGTCGATGCTCGGGTCGGTCACCTCGCCATGCACGCAGAGCGGCAGGCCGATCTCGGCCATCTTCTCCAGCACGCCGCGCACCTTTTCGAAATCGCGCACGCCGCTGGCGGAATTGGTGGTGGCGCCCGCCGGGTAGAGTTTGACCGCGTGAATGAGTCCCTGGGCATGGGCCGCCGCAACATCGTCCGGGTCGCTTTGCTCGGTGAGGTAGAGCGTCATCAGAGGCATGAAATCGGCCCCCTCGGGGCGCGCGGCGATGATCCGGTCGCGGTAAGCAAGGGCGTCGGCCCCGGTGACCACCGGTGGCACCAGGTTTGGCATGATGATCGCCCGGCCAAAATGGCGCGTGGTTTCAGGCAGCACGGCGCGCAACATCGCGCCATCGCGCAGATGCAGGTGCCAGTCGTCGGGGCGGCGGAGGGTCAGGGAATTGGTCATGGCGCAGGCATTACACAATCATGCGCGTCAAGGCCAGAGGCGGATGCTCTCTCAGGTCTCAGGACCACCTTCAAGCTCGTCAAGCCGGGTTTCGGCCAGATAGAGCGCCTTGCGAAAGCGCGGGCCACCGACCTTGCGGGCCAAGGCGCGGCGGCAATGCATCACCGTCAGCCTGTCGCGCTGATCCGCCATGAGCCGCTGTAGCAGGCTGAAGAGGTATGAGGTATCGTCGCGGCGCGCCCGAAACAGGCGCGCAAGGCTCAGGTGGCTCAGCTTGCCTGTGCTCATCTGCGCCAGCACCCGGGGAATCATGCCCATGCGGATCAGGTTTGGCTGAATGCGATAACCCAGATAGCGGGTGCGAAAGCGCATGACGTTTGAGCGCGTGAACAGCGCGGCATGCATTGCGTCAAGCTCGATCTCGGGGTCATAAAGCAGAACCGCGCTCTCGGCGGCGTCAAGCATGTCAGGCGCATAGCCATAGCGATCCTGAAAGCTTTTGCGACGCATCTTGATATACCGGTCGTCCCATTCCGCCACACGCGGATCAAGTGTTGCTTGCGGGGAAATCATCAGGACCTTGGCCCCGGGGGCCGCAACCGAAAAGGCCGCCGCCGCATAGCCACAGGGCCCCGCTCCGTAGAATATGACCTGCTCGAAATCATCAAAGAACCCGTCATCAATCAGCCGGTCGAAATACCCATAGACCCTGGCATCGCGAAACCATGTGTCACCATTGCTGATCACACAAAGATGCGACCAGCCAAGCGCCTTTGCCATGCTCCAGCCAAACGGCTGTGCCTGTGGCGACAGCTCGGTCAGCTTTTGATGGGTCTCAAATGTCACCAGCAGGATCGGCTTGCGCTCCACAAGAACGGCCGCATGGCGTGCCCCGAGCGGTTCGCAATAGCCGTCATCGCCAGCCAGGTCATTGGCGCGTTCGCACCATGCCTTCCAGTCAAGACCGGATAGGTCGGCGTCAAACATCTGGGCGCTGTCTTGCATATCTGCTCGTACCTTGTTCTTGCCAGACCGCTTGAATGCGGCTTTGTTAAAGGCAACATGCGCTTGAACTTGGGCAAAACTTTGGAAAATCCGTGTGCATTCCGGGGGCATTTACCACGATTGTCCCAGGCGGCGGCCCTTGACCATCGCGCGCCACCATGCAGTTCTGGACCAATAGCGGACACAAGCGGAGAGTATCGTGCAAAATCCACCATCAATCGACGCCGTTCAGGACCTTCTGGCAAAGCAGAATTACATCTGCGGGCGCGGCCTCGGCACGGTCACCTTCCTTGCGCTCACCCTTGGGCGCCCGCTGTTCCTTGAGGGAGAGGCAGGCACCGGCAAGACCGAGATCGCCAAGGCCATCGCCACCGGTCTGGGCCGGCGCCTGATCCGGTTGCAATGCTATGAGGGGCTTGATGTCTCAAGCGCGGTCTATGAATGGAATTTCGCCGAACAGATGATCGCCATCCGCACCGCCGAGGCCGCGGGCGGGGTGGATCGCGGGCACCTCAAGGACGAGCTTTTTACCGAGGAATACCTCGTCGAGCGCCCTCTCTTGCAGGCGATGCGCCCACAGGCGGGGGGCGCCCCGGTTCTGCTGATCGACGAGATTGACCGCACCGACGAGCCCTT
>JAVVFB010000036.1:0-18333 GCA_032251095.1 Roseovarius sp.
AGCGCTATTCGACCAACACTTTCCCGCAGTGGTGGCTTGCCCAGCCGTTCCGCATGCTGGCCCATAACGGCGAGATCAACACGCTCAAGGGCAATGTGAACTGGATGAAAAGCCACGAAATCCGCATGGCAAGCGGCGCGTTTGGCGATCTGGCCGAAGACATCAAACCGATCATCCCGCAAGGCTCAAGCGACAGTGCCGCGCTTGACGCGGTATTCGAGGTTCTGGTGCGCGCCGGGCGCAATGCACCGATGGCGAAAACCATGCTGGTGCCGGAATCCTGGTCGAAACAGGCCGAAGACCTGCCTGCCGCCTGGCGCGACATGTATTCCTATTGCAACTCGGTGATGGAACCCTGGGATGGCCCCGCCGCGCTTGCGATGACCGATGGGCGTTGGGTTTGCGCCGGGCTTGACCGTAACGGACTGCGCCCGATGCGCTATGTCGTGACCGGTGATGGCCTTGTGATTGCTGGCTCTGAGGCCGGAATGGTGCCTATTGACGAGGCAACCGTGAAGGAAAAAGGCGCGCTTGGGCCGGGTCAGATGCTGGCCGTGGATATGGCCGAGGGCAAGCTTTACCATGATTCCGAGGTCAAGGATAAGTTGGCCAATGCCCAGCCGTTTGGCGAATGGGTCGGTAAGATCAACGAGCTTGACGAAAAGCTGGCCGTGATAAGCGAGGCCCCAATTTATACCGGAGCAGAGCTCCGCCGCCGCCAGATTGCGGCCGGCTATAGCATAGAAGAGCTGGAGCAGATCCTTGCGCCGATGGCTGAGGATGGCAAAGAGGCGATCGCAAGCATGGGCGACGACACGCCAAGCGCGGTTCTGTCCAAGCAATATCGCCCGCTTAGTCACTATTTCCGCCAGAACTTTAGCCAGGTCACCAACCCACCAATCGACAGTTTGCGCGAATTTCGGGTGATGAGCCTTAAGACGCGGTTCGGCAATCTCAAGAACGTGCTTGATGAATCAAGCGCCCAGACCGAGATTCTGGTGCTCGAAAGCCCCTTTGTCGGCAACGCCCAATGGATCGAGATGATCCGACAGTTCAACGCCGATGTGACCGAGATTGACTGTAGCTTTGGCCCCGGCAAAAACGCGCTACAAAAGGGTCTTGAACGCATTCGCGCCGAGGCGGAAGATGCGGTCAGAAGCGGCTCTGGCCACCTGATTTTGACCGATCAGAACCAGGACGAAACCCGCGTCGGCATGCCGATGATCCTCGCGACAAGTGCGGTGCACAGCCATCTCACGCGCAAGGGCTTGCGGACCTTCTGTTCGCTGAATGTGCGTTCTGCCGAATGTATCGACCCGCATTATTTTGCCGTGCTGATCGGCGCGGGCGCGACCGTGGTCAACGCCTATCTTGCCGAAGACAGCATCGCCGACCGGATCGAACGGGGCCTGATCGACGGCTCTCTGACCGACGCGGTGGCCCGCTATCGCGCGGCGATTGATCAGGGCCTTCTCAAGATCATGTCGAAGATGGGCATCTCGGTGATCTCAAGCTATCGCGGCGGCCTTAACTTTGAGGCGGTCGGCCTGAGCCGTGCCATGTGTGCCGAGTATTTCCCGGGGCTGACCAGCCGGATTTCGGGTATCGGCGTCAGCGGCGTTCAGGCCAAGCTTGAAGAGGTCCACACCCGCGCCTATCGCGGCGGGCAAGACATTCTTCCGATCGGCGGCTTTTACAAGGCGCGCAAATCGGGCGAAACCCATGCCTGGGGCGCGCAGAGCATGCATATGCTTCAGGTTGCCTGTAACAAGGCCAGCTATGAAATGTGGAAACGCTACTCTGCCGCGATGCAGGCCAATCCGCCAATCCATCTGCGCGATCTGATGGCGATCAAGGCTTTGGGTGTGGCGATTCCGATTGAAGAGGTCGAAAGCGTCACCGCGATCCGCAAACGCTTTGTCACGCCGGGCATGTCGCTTGGGGCGCTAAGCCCCGAGGCGCATAAAACCCTTAACGTGGCGATGAACCGGATCGGCGCGCGCTCTGACAGCGGTGAGGGCGGCGAAGACCCGGCGCATTTCACCCCCGAAGCCAATGGCGACAACCCGTCGGCCAAGATCAAACAGGTCGCATCCGGCCGGTTTGGTGTCACAGCCGAATACCTGAACCACTGTGAAGAGCTTGAGATCAAGGTCGCACAGGGCGCCAAGCCCGGCGAGGGTGGCCAGTTGCCCGGCATGAAGGTGACCGACCTTATCGCGCGCCTGCGCCATTCGACCAAGGGCGTCACGCTTATCTCGCCACCGCCGCACCACGATATCTATTCGATCGAAGATCTGGCGCAGCTGATCTATGACCTCAAGCAGATCAACCCGACCGTCAAGGTCACGGTCAAGCTTGTGGCGCAATCGGGCGTTGGCACGATTGCCGCCGGCGTGGCCAAGGCCAAGGCCGATGTGATCCTGATTTCGGGTCATAACGGTGGCACCGGCGCAAGCCCGGCCACTTCGATCAAATATGCCGGCCTGCCGTGGGAAATGGGCCTGACCGAGGCGCATCAGGTTCTGTCGATGAACAACCTGCGTGAACGTATCACCCTGCGCACCGATGGCGGGCTTCGCACCGGGCGTGACATTGTCATGGCCGCGATGATGGGGGCCGAGGAATACGGCATCGGCACCGCCGCACTGATCGCGATGGGCTGTATCATGGTGCGCCAGTGCCAGAGCAACACCTGCCCGGTTGGCGTTTGTACCCAGGATGAGGCGCTTCGTGCCAAGTTCACCGGCAATGCCGAAAAAGTCGTGAACCTGATCACGTTCTACGCCCAGGAAGTGCGCGAATTGCTGGCAAGCATCGGCGCACGCAGCATGGACGATGTGATTGGCCGCGCCGATTTGTTGACACAGGTCAGCCGTGGCTCGGCGCATCTGGATGATCTTGATCTTAACCCGATGCTGATCACGGTCGATGGCGCCAAGGATCAGCGCTATGATCGCAATCGCCCGCGCAACGAGGTGCCCGATACCCTTGACGCCGAAATCGTCAACGATGCACAGCGCTTCCTGAACGATGGCGAAAAGATGCAGCTGCATTATGCGGTGCAAAACACCGACCGCACCGTCGGCACCCGGATTTCAAGCCATATCGTGCGGAAATTCGGCATGCGCAACACCCTGCAACCCGATCACCTGACGGTCAAACTAACCGGGAGTGCCGGGCAATCGCTTGGCGCCTTTGCCGCGCCGGGCCTCAAGATCGAAGTGTCGGGCGATGCCAATGACTATGTCGGCAAGGGCCTGTCGGGGGGCACCATTGTGGTGCGCCCGCCGATGTCGAGCCCGCTTGTGGCGGCCGACAATACGATAATCGGCAACACCGTGCTTTATGGTGCGACCAACGGCTATCTTTTCGCCGCTGGCCGCGCGGGTGAACGCTTTGCCGTGCGCAACAGTGGCGCCAAGGTGGTGATCGAAGGCTGCGGTAGCAACGGCTGTGAATACATGACCGGCGGTGTGGCGGTGATCCTTGGCAGCATCGGTGCCAACTTTGGCGCCGGGATGACCGGGGGCATGGCCTATCTCTACGACCCAGAGGGGCGCGCCGAGAACCTGTTGAACCTCGAAACACTGGTCAGTTGCGCCGTAACAGAGCCACATTGGGAGGCCGAGCTTAAGGGCCTTATCGAGCGGCATATCGAGGAAACCGGAAGCCGCAAGGCCCAGGATATCCTGCAATACTGGGATATCGAAAAGGCCAGTTTCCTTCAACTTTGCCCAATTGAAATGCTCGACAAATTGGCCCATCCCCTTGGTGCCCAGAAACAGGCCGTACCGGCAGAATGATCTAAACGACCGGGGGCGCGCAACATCGTCCCCGGTCCAGATGTAAAGCGGGTTTTGCATCGCCCCGCGCGGCGCTATAGCTAATGCATGGCAAAGGCGCGCAAATCATCTTCTTCAAAACGGCTGCGGATCGCCCCGCTGACATGGGTGCGGCGTTGGCTGTTGCGCTATGCGGTGATTGCGGCGCTCATTGTGACCGGGGTAATCGCTGCACATCGCGTTATGACCCCGCCGCCTACCTATTACATGGGCCAAGAGGCGCGGCGGCTTGGCAAGATCGACTATACTTGGGTGCCAATCGACGAGGTGGTCCCGATCATGCCGCGCGCCCTTGTGGCGGCCGAAGACGCAAATTTCTGCCAGCATTGGGGGTTCGATATGTCCGCCATTCGCACAGCGATTGCCGAAGGCTCCGGGCGCGGCGCTTCGACCATAAGCCAGCAGGTCGCCAAGAATGCCTATCTCTGGCATGGGCGAAACTGGGCCCGCAAGGCGCTTGAGGCGATGATGACGCCGCTGATCGAGGCGTTTTGGCCCAAGCGCCGCATTCTTGAGGTTTACCTGAACCTCGCCGAATTTGATGAGGGCGTGTTCGGCATTGCCGCCGCCGCCCGACATTATTTCGGTGTCGGTCCCGGCGACCTGAGCGATGTTCAGGCCGCCCGGCTTGCCGCGCTTTTGCCGGATCCAAAGGGGCGGTCCGCCAGCCGCCCGAGCAAGGCGTTACGCGCGCGCGCTGCACAAATCCTTGATGGGGCGGCCACCATCCGCCGGGATGGTCGCGCCGGTTGTTTCGAGGATTGAAAAACCCGCGTAATATAGGCATTGAGGGACAACCCCCAGGACCAAAGGTAAAACCGCAAGATGGCCAAGCTTTTTCACGTTCCGCTTTCGCCCTATTGTCGCAAAGTGCGGCTAAGCCTTGCGGAAAAGAAAATCGAATGCGAGCTGGTGGAAGAACGGTATTGGGAGCAGGATCCTGATTTTCTGCGCCGCAATCCGGCTGGCAAGGTGCCGGTTCTCAAGATTGACGGCAAGACAATGTCCGAAAGCGCGGCGATCTGTGAATATCTGGAAGAAAAATATCCAGAGCCAAGCCTGATGCCGAAAAGCACCGATGCCCGTTATGAGGTGCGCCGGATCGTGGGCTGGTTTGACGACAAGTTCAACACCGAAGTCACTGCCAAGCTCGTCGGCGAGCGGGTGAATAAAAAGGTGATGAAGCTGGGCTTTCCCGATAGCCGCAATGTCAAAGACGGCGCCCGGGCGATCAAGTATCACCTCGATTACATGGCCTGGTTGCTTGATCACCGCCGCTGGCTGGCCGGGGATGTGATGACGCTGGCGGATTTCGCCGCCGCCGCGCATCTGAGCGCGCTGGATTACATCAGCGATGTCGATTGGCACCGAAGTGAGGCGGTGAAGGATTGGTACGCCAAGATCAAATCGCGCCCGGCCTTTCGCAGTATCCTGGCTGATCAGGTGCCGGGCTTTCCGCCGCCTGCGCATTATGCCGATCTGGATTTCTGAATTTGGGGGCGCTGCCCCCATCGCCCAAGGGGCGATTCCCCCGGGATATTTAAGGCCAGAAGAAACATGATCACGCTGAAACAGAGATTGGTTCAGCAGGCCTTGTCTGAGGGATTTGACGCCTGCAAGCTTTGCCGTCCCTGGGATGTGCCGCAGGTGCCTGAGCGATTGGCTGCATTTCTTGATCGTGGATATCACGGGCAGATGAGCTGGCTTGAAGAGCGTCAGGCCTGGCGCGGCAATCCGGCGGCTCTCTGGCCCGAGGCGCGCACAGTCATCATGCTTGGAGAAAGCTATACGCCCAAAGGTGACCCGATGGCGACGCTGGCGCAGCCGGATGTTGGAACAGTCTCTGTTTATGCCCGAAACAAGGATTATCATGATACGCTCAAGAAGCGGCTCAAGCGGTTGGCGCGGTGGTTGATCGCCGAAGGTGGCGGCGAGCTGAAGGTCTTTGTTGATACCGCGCCAGTGCCCGAAAAGCCGCTTGGCCAGGCGGCCGGGCTTGGCTGGCAGGGGAAGCATACCAACCTGGTAAGTCGTGATCTGGGGAATTGGTTCTTTATCGGATCGATTTTTACCACCTTGGAACTAGAGACTGATGCGGCCGAAAATGATCATTGTGGATCGTGTCGAGCCTGTCTTGATGTCTGCCCGACCAACGCGTTTGCGGCTCCTTATGAATTGGATGCGCGGCGCTGTATTTCCTACCTTACGATCGAGCATAAAGGCCCGGTCGAAGAAGATCTGCGCGCGCTCATGGGCAATCGGATTTATGGATGCGACGATTGTCTTGCTGCCTGTCCCTGGAACAAGTTTGCCGTTGAGGCGCGCGAGGTCAAATATCATGCGCGCAAGGAGCTTGAGGCACCTAAACTTGCCGATCTTGCAGGGCTTGACGACGCTGCGTTCCGGGAGAAATTTTCAGGCAGCCCGATAAAGCG
Organism: Roseovarius sp.; assembly: GCA_032251095.1. Taxonomy (GTDB): domain Bacteria; phylum Pseudomonadota; class Alphaproteobacteria; order Rhodobacterales; family Rhodobacteraceae; genus Roseovarius. The sequence goes on from JAVVFB010000036.1 coordinate 6,281, forward strand.
AATTGGGCGTGATCGCTTTGTGCGCAATGTGCTTTACGCGATAGGCAATTCCGGCAATCCGCAGCTTCGCAGCATAGCGCGGGATCTATGCGATGACTTCGATCCGACCGTTGCCGATGCGGCCCGTTGGGCAGTCAAGCGACTGGCAAATGCCGCAAACGGGCTGGCATAAGGCGCAGAGCTGGTTAAACCAAAAGAAACAGAAAAGGGATCGGTATATGGCCTTGCTTTTGGGGGTGGATACGGGTGGCACTTACACGGATGCGGTGTTGATCAGGGACGAGCGTGAGGTGATCGCAAGCGCCAAGGCGCTGACCACGCGCCATGATCTTGCGATCGGCATCGGCGCGGCGGTTGCCGCGGTTCTGGCCGAGGGCGGTGTCGACGCGGGAGAGATCGGGCTTGCCTCTTTGTCCACCACGCTGGCCACCAATGCATTGGTGGAAGGGCAGGGCGGGCGCGTCGGCCTGGTCTATATCGGGTTTCGCGAGGTGGATCTGGCGGCGCATGGCCTGGCAGAGGCACTTGGCGGTGATCCCGCGTTGGTGATTGCGGGTGGTCATAATCATGCGGGCGGTGAAGCGACGCCTTTAGACAAAGCGGCACTATTGGCTTGGTTAGAGCCGGATCTTGGCATATCTGCCTTTGCCGTCGCGTCGCAGTTTGCCACTCGAAACCCCGCACATGAACTTGCTGCGGCGCAGATTATTCGCGAAGCCACCGGGCGGCCTGTATCGTGCTCGCATCACCTTTCGGCGCGGTTGAATGGCCCAAAGCGCGCGCTCACGGCCCTGTTGAATGCTCGGCTGATCGGGATGATCGCGCGGCTTATCGACAAAGCCGAGGGCAAGTTGCGCGATCTTGGCGTCGAGGCGCCCCTGATGGTGGTGCGGGGTGATGGCGCGCTAATTTCGGCCGATCAGGCCCGTGAACGCCCGATTGAGACGATCCTGAGCGGACCAGCGGCAAGCATCGTCGGCGCGCGCTGGATGACGGGGGCCGATCATGCGCTTGTGTCTGATATTGGCGGTACGACAACCGATGTCGCAGTGCTGCGCGATGGTCGGCCTGCGATTGACCCGGCGGGTGCGCAGGTCGGGCCGTGGCGCACAATGGTAGAGGCGGTTGCGATGCGCACCTTTGGTCTTGGCGGCGATAGTGAAGTGCATGTGCGCGACGAGGGGCTTAAGGGGGGCGTCACCCTTGGGCCGCGTCGTTTGATACCGATCAGCCTGATTGCGACCGAGGCGCCCAATCTTGTTCATGCGGTTTTGGAGGAGCAATTGCGCGCCGCCGCGCCCGGCGAGCATGACGCGCGGTTTTTGCGCGCTGTGTCCGGGGTGGATGGTGGCGGGCTAAGCGATCGCGAAGCAGATCTGCTTGACCGGATTGGCGACGGGGTGCATCCGGTGGGGCGCATGCTCAAAACCCGGATGGAAAGCCAGGCGTTACAGCGCCTCGTGCGGCGTGGGCTTGTCCAGATCGCGGGCGTGACGCCTTCGGATGCAAGTCACGTTCTGGGGCGGCTTGAGGCCTGGGATGGTGAGGCTGCGGCCAAGGCGCTGGCCTTGTTGGCACGCAAGCGCACGGGGTCGGGAAATACGCTTGCGCGCGGGCCAGAGGATATGGCGCAGATGATCGTGGATCGGCTCACCTATCAGACCAGCTTGGCCTTGTTAGAGACTGCTTTTGCCGAGGAAGAGGTTGACTTTGGCCTGCCTCCGGCGCAATTGGCGGCGCATGTGTTGATGCAAAAAGGTCTTGATCAGCACGCGGGACTTTTGCGGCTGAACACCGGAATCGCGGTGCCGGTGATCGGGCTTGGGGCCTCTGCCGCGAGCTATTACCCGGCGGTGGGCGAGCGGGTGCATACCCATATGATCCTGCCCGAACATGCAGACGTGGCAAATGCCATCGGTGCGGTGGTTGGCCGTGTTACGATCCGGCGTAGTGGCACGGTGACCTCGCCCGCCGAGGGGAAATATCGCGTGCATCTGGAAACCGGGCCAGAGGATTACGCTGCCTCCGAGGAGGCGATGCAGGCGCTTCAATCCGCGCTTGAGGCCGACGCCCGCGCCGAGGCCGAGGCGGCCGGGGCCGCAGACATCCATGTGACCGCCAGTCGTGACATCAAGCAGGCGCAGGCCGAAGCGCGGCGGGTTTTCTTGGAGGCAGAAGTTACTGTCGAGGCCTCGGGTCGGCCAAGAATTGCTGTATAAGGAGATATGGGGTGCTGCCCCCGTCGCCCGGTGGGCGACTCCCCCGGAGTATTTCCGGAATGGTGAAATTGAATGGGAGAGACAGATGGCGCGCGCATCCGAAAGATTTGACAAGGATATTGCCAGCCGGCTTGACGGATTGCGCGATGAGGGGCTTTACAAGCACGAACGTGTGATTGCCTCGATGCAGGCGGGTGAAATTCGGCTGGCCGATGGTCATGAGGCGATCAATCTTTGTGCCAACAATTATCTTGGTCTTGCCGACAATCCCGAGATCATCAAGGCCGCGCATGACGCGCTTGATCGCTATGGGTTTGGCATGGCGAGCGTGCGTTTCATTTGTGGCACGCAAGAAGAGCACAAGACGCTTGAGGCGCGCATTGCGGAGTTCCTCGGGAAGGAGGACTGCATTCTTTACCCAAGCTGTTTTGACGCGAATGCCGGTTTGTTCGAGACTATTCTTGGTCCCGAGGATGCGATTATTTCCGATGCGCTCAACCACGCAAGCATCATTGACGGAGTGCGCCTGTGCAAGGCGCAGCGTTATCGTTATGCCAATAGTGACATGGCCGATCTGGAACGCTGTCTGAAAGAGGCGCAGGGCGCGCGGCATCGGTTGATTGCAACCGATGGGGTATTCTCGATGGATGGCTATTATGCGCGTCTTGACGAGATTTGTGATCTGGCCGAGCGGTACGACGCGATGGTCATGGTGGATGATTGCCACGCCACCGGCTTTGTCGGGCCAACCGGGCGCGGGACGCCAGAGATGTTTGGCGTGATGGACAGGGTTGATATCCTGACCGGGACGCTTGGCAAGGCGCTTGGCGGCGCGTCGGGCGGCTATACGGTGGCCAGCGCGGGCGTGGTTGACTGGTTGCGGCAACGCTCGCGGCCCTATCTGTTCTCGAACACGCTGGCGCCGGTGATTGCCGGGGCCTCTCTCAAGGTGTTCGAGATGCTGGAAAACGGTGCCGAACGCCGGGCGCGTCTGTGGGAGAATGCCGGGTATTTCCGCCAGAGGATGAGCGCGCTTGGGTTCGAGCTTTTGCCCGGCGCGCATGCGATCATTCCGGTGATGCTGCGCGACCCGAAGCTGGCGCAGGATATGGCGGCGAAATTGGGCGAACGGGGCGTGTTTGTCACTGCTTTCTCGTTCCCGGTGGTGCCCAAGGATCAAGATCGCATTCGCACGCAGATGAGCGCGGGATTGACCCGCGAGATGCTTGATAGGGCGATTGACGCCTTTGCCGAGGTGGGCCGCGAGTTGGGGGTTATCCAATGAAGAACGAGATGAAGGCGCTTGTTAAATCACGACCCGAGCCCGGCCTATGGATGGAATATGTGCCGGTGCCCGAGGTTGGGCCAAGCGACGTGTTGATCAAGGTCCGCAAATCCGCGATTTGCGGCACCGATGTGCATATCTGGAAATGGGATGAATTCAGCGCGAAAACCGTGCCCGTTCCAATGGTTGTTGGCCATGAATTTGTCGGCGAGATCGTTGATATGGGGGCCGCCGCCGTGAAATACCGCATCGGTCAGAGGGTAAGCGGCGAGGGCCATATCGTCTGTGGCACCTGTCGGAATTGTCGCGCGGGTCGCGGACAACTTTGCCGCAACACCAAAGGGGTCGGTGTACATCGGCCCGGCTCTTTTGCCGAATATCTCTGTATTCCCGAAAGCAATGTCGTCCCGATCCCCGAGGATATTCCCGATGAGATCGCGGCGATTTTTGATCCGTTCGGCAATGCGGTTCATACCGCGCTTAGCTTTGATCTTGTGGGTGAGGATGTGCTTGTCACTGGCGCGGGGCCAATTGGCATCATGGGGGCGCTGGTCGCGCAAAAGGTTGGGGCGCGCAAGGTGGTGATCACCGATATCAACCCCTATCGGCTTGATCTGGCGCGCAAACTGGGGGTTCAGCATGTGGTTGATGTTGGCAAGGAACAGCTTGCGGATGTGATGGCCGGGATCGGCATGACCGAAGGCTTTGACGTCGGCCTTGAAATGTCAGGCGCCGCCCCCGCGATGCAGCAGATGATTGCGCGGCTTAATAATGGCGGCAAACTTGCGCTTCTTGGGATCGCGCCGACCGAATTTGCCGTCGATTGGAACAGCGTGATCTTCAAGATGCTGCATATCAAGGGCATCTATGGTCGCGAAATGTACGAGACCTGGTATAAGATGATCGCTCTGGTGCAGTCGGGTCTTGATATGTCGGGCCTGATCACGCACCGGATTTCAATTGATGATTACGCGGACGGTTTTACCGCGATGATGTCGGGCAATTCTGGCAAGGTCGTGATGGATTGGTAGGCTCTATTTAGGCAGAATAGCTTCGATAGCTTGGGTCATTTTGCGCGACATGGGCCGGGTTGTTGCCCCATAAGTGCCCGCAACAGTACCATCCGGGGCAATCAGGATCTTGTTGAAATTCCAGCTTGGCTCGAACCGCGCTTCTTGCGCAACCGAGACATAGAACGGATGTGCCTTGGCACCGGTCACAGGAGTGATCGTGGTCATCGGCAGGGTCAGCCCATAGTTGATCTCGCAGAATTCCTTTACCGCCTCGTCCGAGGCAAGTTCCTGGCGAAAATCGTCCGAGGGCACAGTCAACACCACCAGACCACGGGCGCTATACGTGTCATGTAGAGCCTGAAGCCCGGCATATTGCCCGGTAAAGCCGCATTGCGACGCGGTGTTGACCACGAGAATCGGGCGACCCGCCCAATCCGAGAGCTTGAGTGTGCCGCCGTCGATATTGCCGAATTCGGCGTCAAGATTAAGGGCCGCCGCAGGCAGGGCGCAAATAAGGGTGAACACAATAGCAAGATAACGCATCAAAACCTCCGGGTTATTACAAGTGTATACGAGGGATGACCGGTCTTTGGATCACCATTTTGGGTAGATTTCATTTGAATTTCGCCCGCGCGCGCCATCTGATAGGGCTGGTAATCCCCCGCGTTAGGAGAATGACTTTGACCAATTATACCAAAGACCCGAACGCCATCGCGGCCCTGAGCCCCGAAGAGTTTCGGGTCACCCAAAAAAGTGGCACCGAGCGCCCCGGCACGGGCAAATACCTCGATAACAAAGAACCGGGCATTTACGTGGATATTGTCAGCGGCGAGCCGCTTTTCGCCAGCTCTGACAAGTACGAATCGGGCTGTGGCTGGCCCAGCTTTACCAAGCCGATCGAACCGGCGCATGTGGCCGAAATCAACGATTTCACGCTTGGGATGATCCGTACCGAAGTCCGAAGCAAGCACGGTGATAGCCACCTTGGCCATGTCTTTCCTGACGGGCCGCAAGACAGGGGTGGCTTGCGCTATTGCATCAATTCCGCCAGCCTTCGGTTTGTGCATCGCGACGACATGCAGGCCGAGGGCTATGGCGATTATCTTGATCAAGTGGAGGATGTGACATGAGCGAACGCGCTGTTTTGGCGGGGGGCTGTTTCTGGGGCATGCAGGATTTGATCCGCAAGCTGCCGGGCGTGATTTCGACGCGCGTCGGCTATACCGGCGGCGATGTGCCGAATGCCACCTATCGCAACCACGGCACCCATGCCGAAGGGATCGAAATTTACTTTGATCCGGCCAAGATCAGCTATCGCCGGGTGCTGGAATATTTCTTTCAGATCCATGACCCGACCACCGAAAACCGTCAGGGCAATGATCGAGGGCTTAGCTATCGTTCGGCGATTTATTACGTCGACGACGCGCAAAAGGCCGAGGCCCTTCGTACCATCGCCGATGTCGAGGCCAGCGGCCTTTGGCCCGGTAAAGTTGTGACAGAGGTTGAACCCGTCGGCGATTTCTGGGAGGCAGAGCCAGAGCATCAGGATTATCTGCAACGGCTTCCGCAGGGCTATACCTGTCATTTTCCGCGGGCCGATTGGGTGCTTTCGAAAACCACGGCTGATAACCAGGCCTAGGCAAGATCAGGCCGGAATCGTCTCTGTTATGGCCTGATCAAAGGCGTGAAGGAACCAACCCATGCGGCCCCTGACCGGCATCGCGCTCAAACTTGTCTCGGTGACCCTGTTCATCACGATGTCGGCGCTGATCAAGGCGGCCTCGGGGCATGTGCCACCGGGCGAGGCGGTTTTTTTCCGCTCGGCATGTGCCATTCCGGTGATTCTGATCTGGCTTGCCTGGCGCGGCGATTTGCGCACCGGGCTTAAAGTGGCCTCGCCGATCGGGCATTTCTGGCGCGGTTTCGTCGGCACCGCGGCCATGGGAATGAGCTTTGCCGGCCTTGGCCTTTTGCCCTTGCCCGAAGTGACCGCGATCAGCTATGCCGCGCCACTTCTTGTGGTGGTCTTTGCCGCCATGTTCCTGAATGAACAGGTGGGCGTTTATCGGCTTGGTGCGGTGGCGCTTGGCTTGGTCGGCGTTCTTATCGTCCTTGCCCCGCGTCTGAGCGCGCTCAGCGGGCCGATGGTTGAAACTGCACAGGCCGTGGGCGCGATGGTGGTCTTTACCGGCGCGATTTGTGCGGCGTTGGCTCAGATTTACGTGCGCAAACTGGTCCAGACCGAAGAAACCAGCGCCATCGTCTTCTACTTTTCGGTCACCTCGACCGCGTTGTCGCTTTTGACCATCCCGTTTGGCTGGGTTCTGCCGTCGGGCTTTGAACTTGGCCTCTTGGTGACGGCCGGTATCCTAGGCGGCTTGGGGCAGATATTTCTGACCTCTTCCTATCGCTTTGCCGATGCAAGTGTCGTCGCGCCGTTTGACTATGCCTCGATCCTGTTCGCACTTTCGATTGGCTATTTCGTCTTTGACGAGGTGCCGACAAGCGCGATGCTCACCGGGGCGGCCTTGGTGATCCTTGCGGGATGTCTGATCATCCTGCGCGAACGCCAGCTTGGGATCAGGCGCAACAAGGCCCGCGCCGCCAGAACGCCGGATTAGGGTCTAATCCCGCATGACGGTCGCAAGCGCATAGGGCGGCCAGAGCATGGCGCGGCGTAGCCGTCCAAGCGGCCAGCGGCGTGGCGCGGATTTCATGATCTTGGGGTAGAGGCGCTCGGGCGTTTTCCCTTGAACGAGATCGGCCAAAAGCGCGCCGGCATAACTGCCCATCGCCACGCCATTACCGTGAAACGACATGGCCGTAAACGCGCCGGGCATATCCGAAATCGGCCCGGCATAGGGCGTCAAATCGGGCGCAAGACTAAGCAGACCGTTCCAGCTATGCGGGCTTTCCACATGACGCCATGTCGGGAACATCGTCTCGAAATGCCGCCGGATGGTGCGGTGCATCCGCTGGTCAAAACGGGGTGAGCTGAACAGCCCGCCGCGCATGCCAAAAAGCATCCGATTGTCAGGCATAAGGCGGAAATAGTGAAGGAAAAACCGATCATCATAGCACATCTGATGGCTTGACCAGCCCTGCGCGGCGATCTCGTCATCGCCAAGCGGGCGGGTGACGATCACATTTGATTGCGTCGGCAAATAGCGCGCGCGCATCCAATCAGGCAAGTCATCCGATGAATAGCCGTTGGTCGCCACGATAAGGCGTTTTGCGGTGAGCTGTGCTTGTGGTGTGCTCAGGTGAAAACCGTCGCGCTGCTCGATCCTTGTCACCGGTGAATGGGCGTAAATATGCGCGCCGGCGCGGGTCGCGGCGTTTGCAAGCCCGAGGGCATATTTAAGCGGGTTCAGCGCGACACCGATGGGGGTGGTGAGGGCCGCGTGAAACGGGCCCTTCATGCCATTTTGGGCAAGATCAGAGCCTGAAATCAGGCTTGGCGTCACCCCATAATCCGCCTCGATCTGTTTCGCGCGCGTGGCAAAGCTGGCGGCTGCCTTTGGCGTGTGGGCCAGGAGGGTTTCGCCGTCAGAGTGCAGGTCTGCGGCGATGCCATGCTCTTTGATCAAAGCCTTGGCAAACCTTGCGGCTTCGGCTTCGCTCCGGCGGTATTCGCGCCGGGCCTCTTCGCCGTAAAGCTTGCGCAGCATCGCATCAGAGGCTGCCGATCCGCCAAGACAGCAAAACCCGCCATTGCGCCCCGACGCGCCCCAACCGGGGGTTTCTGCCTCGAACACGCAGACATTTTCGCCCGCCTGTGCAAGATGCAAAGCCGCCGAGAGGCCGGTAAACCCGGCACCGATGATGGTCACATCACAGGTGATCTTGCCGTTTGCCTGCGGAAATTCAGGAACAGGCACTGTTTCTGCCCAAAAGCACCGCTCACGGGGGCCGTTGCCATAGGTGTAAGCAGGATAGATCCGGCTCATGCGTGGACTGCTGCGCGCTCATCCGCCTGTTGGCGCAGGCTTGCACGCTTGGTGATCAGGGAGGCCGTGATCACGCCGACGGCGACAATCGCGATCATGATGGTCGATAGCGCGTTGATTTCTGGCGAAACGCCAAGGCGCACCGCGCTCCAGATCTTGATCGGCAGGGTCGTGGCCGAAGGCCCGGCGGTAAAGCTCGCGATCACCAGATCATCCAGCGACAGGGTAAAGGCCAAAAGCCACCCCGACACCACCGCAGGCGCGATGATCGGCAGGGTCACAAGGCGAAACGCCTGAAACGACGAGCATCCCAGATCAAGCGCCGCCTCTTCCAGCGAGTCATCAAACGTCACAAGGCGCGACGACACGACAACCGACACGAAGCACATCGAAAATGTCGTATGCGCCAGAATGATGGTGAATATCCCGCGATCAAGGCCGATGCCGATGAACAACAGCAAGAGCGACAGGCCGGTGATCACCTCTGGCATCACCAATGGCGCATAAACCATGCCGGAAAACAGGGTGCGCCCCGGAAACCGCCCGGCGCGCACAAGCACAAGTGCCGCCATCGTACCAAGCACGGTCGCGATGGTTGAACTGACAACAGCGACCTGAACCGTGACCCATGCAGCATCGAGAAAGGCCGCGTTCTGTAAAAGCTCGCCATACCATTTTGTCGAAAACCCGGCCCAGACAGTCACAAGTTTTGACGAGTTGAAACTATAGGTGATCAGGATCAACATCGGCAGATAAAGAAACGCAAACCCAAGCGAAAGCGAGGTGACGTTGAACCATGTGAGGCGTCTCATCCTTCAAGCTCCCGTTGTTTTTGCTCGTTGCGCTGAAACAGCACAATCGGAATGATCAGGATCAGCAGCAACACCACCGCCACGGCCCCGGCCACCGGCCAGTCGCGGTTGTTGAAGAATTCTTCCCAAAGCACCTTGCCGATCATCAGGGTTTGCGAGCCGCCCAAAAGCGATGGGATCACGAATTCGCCGATAGTGGGGATAAAGACCAGAAAGCAGCCCGCGATAATGCCGGTTTTCGACAACGGAATGGTGACAAGCCAGAACGCCGTGAGGCGCGAGCACCCAAGGTCTTCGGCCGCCTCAAGAAGCGATTCATCCATCCGTTCCAGCGCCGAATAGATCGGCAGGATCATGAACGGCAGATAGGTATAAACGATGCCGATATAGACCGCCGTTGGCGTGTTCAGAATGGTCAGCGGTCCCGAAATCAGACCCAAACCAAGCAGGAATTGGTTCAAATACCCCTCGGTCGACAGAATCCCCATCCAGGAATAGACCCGGATAAGAAAGCTGGTCCAGAACGGCAGGATCACCAGCATCATCAGGGTGGGCCGCCAATGATCTGGCGCATTGGCCATGCCATAGGCGATCGGATAGCCCACCAAAAGCGTAAGCGCGGTGGCGATCAAGGCGATCTTGAGCGACGAAATATAGGCCTTCCAGTAAAGATCATCGGTGGTCAGGAAGACAAAGTTTTCAAAGTCGAGCGCACGAAAGAACGCCTTGATCCCGGCCCAGCCCTCGGAAAAATCAAGCGTCGGGGTATAGGGCGGGATCGCCAGTTCGATATCGCTCAGGCTTATCTTGAGGACGATGATGAAGGGCACCAGGAACAGCGCCAGCAACCAGGCATAGGGCAGGGCGATAAGGACAAACCGGCGCATCACATCATCCTTTCAACAAGACGCCGGCGGTGTCCGTCCAAGACAGCCAAACCCGGTCTTCCCAGGTAAAGCTGCGCCGAGATAGGCGCGTTGTGTTGGCGGTCTGTGCCTTGACGATCTGCCCGCTAGACAGCTCAACGTGATAGGTGGAAAGATTGCCAAGATAGGCGATATCAAGAATTTTCCCCTCAAGCGCATTGCGCCGATCATTGGGCTTTTCCGCCGTAATAGAGACTTTTTCAGGCCGAATTGCGAGGTGGCATTCCTGCCCATTGGCAAACTCGGTATCAGATTCGGCAAAGAGCGTCGGTTGGCCCTCGGCAAAGGTAATTTCATAGGCGCCATCGCCGCGCCGGGCGGTCCCGCTCAGGATCGTGACCTCGCCGATGAAATCGGCCACATAGACCGAATTGGGCATCTCATAGATGCGTGCCGGGGTGTCGGCCTGAACGATCTTGCCGTCATCCATGACGGCCACGCGGCTGGCAACTGTCATCGCCTCTTCCTGATCATGGGTGACGATCACAAAGGTGGTGCCGGTGCTTTCCTGAATGTCCATCAGCTCGAACTGGGTATCTTGGCGAAGCTTGGCATCAAGCGCGCCAAGCGGTTCATCCAGAAGCAAGAGTTTCGGCGCCTTGGCAAGGCTGCGGGCAAGGGCGACGCGCTGACGCTGACCGCCGGAAATCTGATGCGGCTTGCGCTTGGCGAACCTCTCAAGCCGGGTAAGTTTGAGCATCTCGGCGACGCGCGCCGCGATCTCATCCTTGGATTTTCTGTCACGCTTCAGGCCGAAAGCGATATTTTCCCAGACCGACAGATGCGGAAACAAGGCATAGGATTGAAACATCATGTTCACCGCCCGCTTGTTGGGCGGGATCGGTGCGATGTCCTGCCCGGCCAAAAGGATCGTGCCTTCGGTCGGGGCTTCGAACCCGGCGAGCATGCGCATCATCGTGGTCTTGCCACAGCCAGAGGGCCCGAGCAGGGCAAAGAATTCTTTCTCGTAGATGTCAAAGGTCTGATTGTCGATCGCGGTGAAGTCGCCGAAACGCTTGGTGACGTTCTTGAATTGAATCAGCGGTTTCGCGGCCGGATCATTCCAGGGCTCGAATACGGTTTGTGACATGCCTATCCCTGCCTGCATTGAGAAAACCCGTGCAGGATGTGACCTGCACGGGTGATTTTCTTGATCCGATCAGGTGCCTGATTTGATCTTGGTCCAAAGCCGGGTCACGACCCGCTGTACCTTGGCCGGATAGGGCGTTGTAGTGAACAGATTGTCCAGCGTCGCGGCACTGGGATAGATTGCCGGATCTCCGATCACGTCCTCGACAAGGTGCTCCTGGCTCGCCTTGTTGCCGTTGGCATAATAGACATAGTTCGACGCCGCCGCCATGTTTTGTGCATCCATGATGAAGTTCAGGAACACATGCGCGCCATCGGGGTTGGGCGCATCAATCGGGATCGCCATTTGGTCAAACCACATCTGCGCGCCTTCTTTGGCGGCGTGATAGACGATTTCCACGCCATTATCGGCCTCGGCGGCACGGTCGCGCGCCTGAAGGATATCGCCCGACCAGCCGACCGCGACACAGATATCGCCATTGGCCAGACCGTTGATATATTCAGAGCTGTGGAATTTCTGGATATAGGGGCGGATCGCCATAAGGATCGGCTCTGCCTTGGCGATGACCTCGGGATCATGGCTATCGGGATCTTCGCCGATATACTTGAGAGCCATCGGGATCATTTCGGCAGGCGCATCAAGGAAATGCACGCCGCAATCGCCCAGCTTTTTCATGTTCTCTGGGTTCAGCACCAGTTCGAGACTGTCAAGCGGGGCATCCTCGCCCAGCAATTCCTTGACCTTGCCAACATTCGCAC
>JAVVFB010000370.1:0-2119 GCA_032251095.1 Roseovarius sp.
GTCGCCAACGTGGTGCTGGCCTACTTCCTGCCGCCGGGCACGACGTTCGACCTCATCCTGCGGGTGATCATCATGATCACCATGTTCTCTTCGGCCTATATCGCCGAGGTGATCCGGGGCGGCCTCGCGGCCCTTCCGCGAGGACAGTATGAGGCGGCGGACAGTCTGGGGCTCGATTACGCGCAGTCGATGCAGTTCATCATCCTGCCGCAGGCGCTCAAGATCTCGATTCCCGGCATCGTCAACGTGGCGGTGGGCCTCTTCAAGGACACCACGCTCGTCTCGATCATTTCGATGTTCGACATCGTCGGCATGATTCGGGGGCCGATCCTTGCCTCAACGGAGTGGAACGGGGTCTATTGGGAGCTGTTCGGCTTTGCCTGCCTGCTGTTCTTCATCGTGTGCTACGGCATTTCGCAATATTCGCAATGGCTGGAGCGTCAGCTTCAGACCGATCACCGGTAAGGAGGGTCATCACCATGGCCGCAGAAACACAAATGCAGGTCTCCGATCAGGTCGCGGTCGAGATCGTCAAGATGAACAAATGGTATGGCGCGTTCCACGTGCTGCGCGACATCGATCTGACCGTCTATCAGGGCGAGCGGATCGTCATCGCCGGGCCCTCGGGTTCGGGCAAATCGACGCTGATCCGCTGCATCAACGCGCTGGAGGAGCATCAGAAAGGCTCGATCACCGTGGATGGCACGGTGCTGTCAAACGACATCAAGAACATCGACCGGATCCGGTCCGAGGTCGGGATGGTGTTCCAGCACTTCAACCTTTTCCCGCATCTGACGATCCTGGAGAATTGCACGCTGGCCCCGATCTGGGTGCGCAAGACGCCCAAGCGCGAGGCCGAGGAGATTGCGATGCATTTCCTCAAAAAGGTGAAGATTCCGGAACAGGCCGACAAATACCCCGGTCAGCTCTCGGGCGGTCAGCAACAGCGGGTGGCGATTGCCCGGTCGCTCTGCATGAGGCCGCGCATCATGCTCTTTGACGAGCCGACATCGGCGCTCGATCCCGAGATGATCTCGGAGGTGCTCGACACCATGATCGAACTTGCCGAGGAGGGGATGACCATGCTCTGCGTGACCCACGAGATGGGTTTTGCCCGCAAGGTGGCGAACCGGGTGATCTTCATGGATCAGGGTCAGATCGTGGAGCAGAACGAACCCGAAGAGTTCTTCAACAACCCGCAATCGGAGCGCACCAAGCTGTTCCTGAGCCAGATCCTCGGTCACTGACACCGCGACAGACCGCAAGATCGCCCGCGCCGGACATGGATCGGCGCGGGCTTTTTCATGGCGGCAAACCCGGCTAGAAGACCCGCGAAACCACGCCGGAGACCCGCCCCATGTTCACCACCACCCTGATCGCGCCCGTGGGCGCGCTGTCGCCCGCGCTGGCCGAGGCGCTGCGCAATGCCTGGGGCGGCGGCGATCTGCGCTGGCTTGCGCCTGATGAGGCGGCGGAGTTCGACATGGCCGAGATCCCCGGCAACCGCTGGGACATCTGGGAAGAGTTGCAGCGCGCGCGCGTCGATCTTGTGGTGCAGCCCGCCGAGGGGCGCGCCAAGCGGATGCTGCTGGCTGACATGGACAGCACCATGATCGAACAGGAGTGCATTGACGAGCTGGCCGAGGTGGCGGGCGTGGGCGCGCATGTGCGCGCGATCACGGCGCGGGCGATGAATGGCGAGCTTGATTTCGAGGGTGCGCTGATCGAGCGCGTGGCGCTCCTGCGCGATCTGCCCGAGGGCGTGATCGGCGAGGTGCTGGCACAACGCATCACGCTCATGCCCGGCGGCCCTGCCCTGATTGCCACGATGAAGGCGCACGGGGCCTATTGCGCGCTGGTCTCGGGCGGGTTCACCGCGTTCACGCAGGCCATCGCGGCGCGGCTCGGCTTTGACGAGAACCGCGCCAACACGCTACTGGCCGAGGGCGGGCGGCTCATTGGCGATGTGGCGCGGCCCATCCTGGGGCGCGATGCCAAGGTGCGCGCGCTGGACGAGATCACGGCGCGGTTGGGGATCACGGCGGGCGATGTGATCGCGGTTGGCGACGGGGCCAACGATCTTGGGATGCTGGCGCGCGCGGGCGCGGGCGTGGCGCTC
>JAVVFB010000371.1:0-2104 GCA_032251095.1 Roseovarius sp.
GTATGCGTGCAGTGAAGAATCTGATCGCGGCGGTCGGGAAGGACATTGAGGTCGCGTCCGTCGGGGCGCCAAAAGCGCGGGTTCACAAGAAATGGTGGGAAGCCCGGATCAAGCGCGAAGGCCAATCTGCGGATACGGCGAACAAGGATTTCAATTATTTATCCGGCATGCTGTCGCGGTTCTACGATGACCTTGAACATGAGGATCCTCCGAGTCCCTATGCGGGTATCGCGATCCGTGATCGCCATGCCAAGCCGTCACGCAAGCGGGAAGTGCCCGTTGATTGGATTGTGGACAAATGGCTTGCGGAAGGTGCGTTTAGCGGCCTGAATGAAGAAGCGCGCGACATTCTTCGTATTTCGGTTGAAACGGGGTGTCATCAGAACGAGGTCTACAACCTGCCAGCTTTAGCGATTTGCCTTGATGGCCGGTCTGCTGTAGCGGAGAAGACGCTGTATCGAAAGGTGGTGGTGGCGCCGCCAAGCACGAAGGGCGAGCAGAGCACCGGCTGATTTCGCCGACAAAAGGCGCGCATCGCGCCGAGCATGGGTTCATCCCAGACCAGCGGCGAATTGCCGGTGGTGACGGGGTGGGTTTTCGTGAACCCGTCGCCAAACAGGATGGCGCATATATCAAGAACATCCTCGGCATTCTTCGGGCTTGTGGTGACGCCCATGAAGGTCTTGTCCGAGTGTTTCACCAACGAATAGATGATGCGCAGATGACGTTGGCTGATCGGGTGATCATAGGGGTTGACGATATGATGCGCCGAGGACTGCAGCGCCGGCATCATATGCGACAGCTTGTGGAACATGCCCAAATCCGCCAGCGTCGGGTTGCGGCGCACATCGTCAAGATCGCGCAGGTCGGTCGCGCCGGTCATGACCTTGCAAAGCGGCAGCTTTCGGGTCAGGCCGGGCAGCATGGTGATGTCATGGATGCTGCGCAGGGCGCGGCGTCTCATCCCCCCTGATCAGCCCGGTAGGTGGATCTTGAAGCGCGCGCGAATGGCCGCATCGGTGACCGGATCAAACCGCGCCGGGGCGCGCTCCGAGAGGATCTTTTCCTTTTTGGCGCGGGCCTTGGCAATCAGGTCTGGCTTTTCAAGCTCGACCCATTCCTTGGGCGATGTGCGGTCGGCAAGTGCGGGATAGATGTAATCGGTTTGCATCCGGCTCAGGGTCTGTTCGGCGCCAAGGTAATGCCCCGGCCCGCCGATGCAGGTGGCACGGATCACCTCAAGGCTGACGGTGTCTTCATCCACCTCGATCCCGCGGGTACAGCGCAGCGCCTGACCGATAAGATCATCGCCAAGGATCAGTGATTCAAGGCAGAAGCCAAGCAAAGAGGCATGCATTCCGGCCGCCTCATAGACCATGTTGAGACCGGAAAGCCCCGCCATCACGTTCGAGGTGGCCTGTTCCCAGCCGGCCTGCATATCGGGCAGTTTGGCATCGGCAATCCCCGCCGCCGCGCCGCCGGGAAGACCGTAATACTTGTGCATCTGCGCGCAACCGGCGGTCAAAAGCGCCTGCTCGCCAGAGCCCCCCGACATCGCCCCGGTGCGCAGATCGCTCACGAAAGGCCAGGTGCCGAAGATCGCCGGATGCCCTGGTTTCACCGCGTTGACATAGACCAGACCGGCAAGACATTCGGCGGTGGCCTGCACGATGGCGCCGGCAATCGGGGCAGGGGCGGTGGCCCCGGCCTGACCGGCGCTCAGCAGCAGGATCGGCATGCCACCGGCGATGCAGGCCTCCATCACCAGACAGGATTCGGTGGCGAATTTCATCGGCGGGACGACGAAACAGTTGGAATTGCTGACAAACGGGCGCTCGCGCCACTTGTCTTCACCGCCCGCGATCAGGTGCAGCATCTCAAGCGCATCGGCGACATAGCTTGGGTCGGTGAACGAGGTGCCGACATGCTTGGTGGTGCCCGCGCAACAGCCATAGATGGTGTTGAGGTCCATCTCGCGGTTGTCGGTAATATCGCGGCAGACCATGGGGCGTTGCACGAAGTGGATGTTATCGAGCTGATCGGCGATGCGGGCGGCATCATGCAAGTCCTGCACGGTGCAATCGCGGTAGTGCCTGGTTTCGAT
>JAVVFB010000372.1:0-2095 GCA_032251095.1 Roseovarius sp.
CTGTAGTCGCTCGGGGTCAATCCATGCGCGTCGTTTGCCAATGTCTTCGCGTCGTCGAGGCGGCGCAGGTCACGCATTGCTCCACCGCGCGTTGTTGCAAGGGCTGAATGTAATTTGGGATTTGGCCCGATCTGCGCCCGCGCTGCTGCGGTCAGGCACAAGGCTTGCTCGGGTTCATCTGCCTTGCGCCAATGCGCGCTCGCGTTCACGGCATCCCAGGGATTACCGCTGGTTTCCCATGCTTTTGTCAGGGCTTCGGCTTCCAACGCATGGAAGGCTTTCTGCAGCGCGTCTGTCCAGCAGTAATCGGCCTCGGTCTTCAGCCATGCGACGTCCTCGGCCTTGAGGCGTTGCCGATTGGCGATTTGCCTGACAAGCGCCATCACGCGCGGATAGTCCTCGCTTTCGACATATCCTATGCCGAAGCGCTGCCGCAGCTCCCTTGCTTCCCGCTTCCGGCGCAGCACGGGATCGTTCGCCATGGCGGCAAAGGTCTCCTTGATCGCAGCGGCTTTTGCCTCTTCGCATGCCGCCCGTTCTGCCGCATCCTTCACCGCCTTGGCCGAAGCTTCCTCAATGCGCGCTGCCTGCTCCTGCTCGGCCTGAGGGCGAAACTCTCTTTGAGTGATCTTGCCATCGGACAGGGCGCACAGCGCGTGAAGACCCGACGCGACGAGAAACTGTCGCTGCAGCGCGCTCACTTGCTTGCCGGAATCGATCTTCAACAAGATCCCGTTCAAGCGAGCCCCCAATTGAAACGCGCCGGGCAGGTCCTCCAGAAGATAGCGTTTCGCCAAATCGCCGCGCAGAGATTGTGTCATGGCCCTTCGCTACGTCTGGGGTTATGAACCGCCCCGGGATTGTCGGAGGCTCCAACTCTTGAGTAGATGGAGTCCTTATGAGCAAGACAACGAACAAATTTTCGCCGGAGGTTCGCGCCCGTGCGGTGCGGATGATATTGGATCACGAGAGCGATTATCCGTCCCGCTGGTCAGCGGTGGTGTCGGTTGCCGATAAGATCGGCTGCGCCCCTCAGACGCTTCATGAGTGGGTGAAGAAGGCTGAGGTCGACAGCGGCAAGCGTGCTGGCGTGCCGACCGATACTGCCATCAAGATCAAGGCGTTGGAACGCGAGAACCGCGAGTTGCGCCAAGCCAATGAGATATTGCGCAAGGCATCAGCATATTTTGCTCAGGCGGAGCTCGACCGCCCGTTCAAGCGATGATCGCGTTTATCGATGATAATCGTGAGCTTCATGGGGTCGAGCCGATCTGCAAGGTCTTGCCGATCGCCCCTTCCACTTACCGTAAGCATGTCGCGCAGCGGCGAGATCCATTGCGCCTGTCGGTGCGGGCACAGCGTGATCTCACTCTCAAGCCCGAGATCGCGCGCGTGTTCGCCGAGAACTTCGCTGTTTACGGGGTGCGCAAGGTCTGGCGGCAGATGAGGCGCGAAGGGTTCGTCATAGCTCGCTGCACCGTTGAACGGCTGATGCGCGATATGGGTTTGCATGGGGTGATCCGTGGCAAGCCGTTGCGCACCACGATCAGCGATAAGGCTGCGCCCTGTCCGCTGGATCGCGTCAACCGGCAGTTCCATGCCCCGGCGCCGAACAGGCTGTGGGTCTCGGACTTTACCTACGTCTCGACCTGGAGCGGGTTCGTTTACGTCGCATTCGTGATCGACGTTTATGCCCGCTACATCGTGGGCTGGCGGGTGAGCCGGACAGCACATGCAAGCTTTGTGCTCGATGCCCTAGGTCACCGACTCATAAACTTCATCCAGATTCTGGCTGCGGCGAGTTTGATGAGTGCGAGATAGTTTTCGGGGTGTTTTTCGTATCGCGTGGCGATGGCGCGGTAGTGTTTGATTTTGCTGAAGAACCGCTCGACGGCGTTGCGAAGTTTGTAGAGGCTGGCGCTGAAGGGCGGTTTGCGCACACGTTGCGGCATGAGCCTGACGTTGGCCAAAACGCCGCGCGCGGCCATTTCACAGTGCAAGGCGTCGGAGTCATAGGCGCGGTCGGCAAGCAGGACATCGCCTGCGCCCAGACTGTCGAACATGTCAGCGGCACTGCGGCCATCATGCGCCTGGC
>JAVVFB010000373.1:0-2089 GCA_032251095.1 Roseovarius sp.
CGTGGACTTCTGCAAAAATGGACAGTAGGCCTATATTCTTCAAGGAAATCGGTTTTACGATTTCCTTGGAGAACGGTGGGAGTCGGCTATAGCCAGGTCGTCAGGTTTGAGAAGGAAGAGCCAAAGACGAGGCTCTTCCTTCCCAAAGCAGGCCTACTGTCCATTTTTGCAGAAGTCCGGCAATAATAGAGATGGGGGGCGGTCTTGTTCGGTGCGGAGATCCTTCGCTGGCGCTCCTAAGAAACTACCTCTCCGGATTGGAGGGAGACGATGGCGTAACCCATTTGTTTGGCTTGCTTTCGGAGCAGTCTGAGGCGTTGCTCTTGGTATCGTTGTTCGTAGGCTTGCTGGCCTTGGTCGACGTAGTCCATGCCGTAACGAAACATCCGGTAGATGAGCACGGCGAGCTTGCGGGCGGTGGCGGTGATCGCCTTGGCGGCGCCGTGGCGGGCGCGCATGCGGCGGAAGAAGGCGCCGAGGGCGGTCTTGCTGTGGTGGAGGCTCTGGGCCGCTATGCGCAGCGCGACGGCGGCGCGGTTGCGCACCCGGCGGGTGCCACGCTTGCGCACCCGGCCGCCGGTGATTTCATGGTTGGGACAGAGGCCCAGCCAGGAGGCAAAGTGCTTTTCGCTCTCGAAGCGGCTCATGTCGAAGCCGCACTCGCTGACGATCGTTTGAGCGGTCAACGCATCGATCCCGTCGATCCGCGTCAGATCCACGCCCGTCAACTCCTGCAACCGCCCGCGCAGGTCGAAGTGGGCCTGGTTCTTGCGACGCGCCGGCGTCGCAGGTGGGGCCGATTCCTGCGGCGGCTGCGGCGTAGCCAAAGACGCCATATAGGCCTCGATCTGCTCATCGCAGACGCGGACCTTCTCCTGGTAGATGTCATACAGTTCCAGCGCCTGACGCAGCGTAAACAGATGCTCGGGGCGCCAATCCCCACGCAACGCCTCGGCGATCGTCTCGGTGCTCGACTTGACCAGCCGGTGCTTGAACTCGGCCAGCACCAGTGGATCCCGCTGGCCGGCCACGATGGCGCGGATAATCGCCATCCCCGTGACGCCGGTGATGTCGCTGAGCACCTTGTGCAATTGCAGGTTCATCTGCTCCAGCGACTTCTGCATCCACTGGATCTGCATCGCCGCCATCTCGACCAGATTCTTGCGGTGACGCCAGTAACTGCGCAGGGCGCAGATCTGGGCCGGCGGACGAAACGCCGGGCTGAGCAACCCGTAGCTATGTAACTCGGCCAGCCACTGGCAGTCCTTGACGTCGGTCTTACGGCCCGGCAGATTCCGCGCCTGGCGGGCATCCACCAGGTACACCTCCAAGCCGTAGTCTTCCAGCACCTGCATCACCGGAATCCAATAGACCCCCGTCGATTCCATCGCCACCGTCTCGATTCGGCAGTCTTTCAGCCAGCGTCCCATCGCGTGCAAATCCTTCGTCAGGCAGCCAAACGAGCGAACCGGCTGGTCATTCCGATCCGGCGGCACCGCCACCCAATGCTTTCGCGATCCGACATCAATGCCCGCAGCGTTCGGATGCAAGACCCGTAAAGGTTCGGATTGACGACGGCGACGCTTGCTGGCATTGCGTCTGTTCTTCGCTGGCTTGTGGCTTCGACCGTGCTTCATCGTGCACTCTCCTTCGCATCAAGGTTCGTCAATCCGGCTCCGACGCGGAGGATCGCATCTATTCGTACTCTCCTAAACGGGATAGCCACAGCCTGCGGGTGGCCGGACTTCGCCAATGACAATCTCACCACCTCCGCGACCAAACTCAGGGACGGGCATAAAAGCACCACTGCGCAGCCGGTCAGAACTGTCGGAGCCAAAACGCCCATTATAAGCGAGCGCGTTTCTCTCCCACAATCGCGGCCCCGCCGCTGGTCAACTCAGGATGACAAAAAGGAGAGGCTCCGGTCGAGATGACAAGCGGAGGGTAGCCTCGTCCCCAGAGGGGCGATCGGAAGGCATAGGGCTCAGTCTTGGCTTGGTTTTGCAGGGGATCTACAAGGGCGCGCAGTTACGGTCATGCACCCTGGGTTAAGGTCTCTCTTGACAGTGGCGGGGCGGTTGCGGTAATA
>JAVVFB010000374.1:0-2060 GCA_032251095.1 Roseovarius sp.
GTTCCAATAATACCCCGAGCCTGCCACATTTCAGAACAATTAACGCCACAAGCGTAAACTATCCCTGCCTTAGTGCTTAATTGTAATGAGACAGGAAACGATGGAACGTCAAACTACAGAAACCCCCGCAAGCATCCGCGACATGGTCATGCGAGAGCGTCACCTGGCAGTATCAGAGCGCGAATGGAAACACCGGCTTCGTGGCTATGGATATGCAATCCGCGACACCGCCGAGGGGCGCTTTGTCACCTCTTTGCTGCGTGGCGCGCCGATCTGCCAACTGACCTGAGACCGGCCAAATCCGGCTGGTTTCTTCTGGCTTTAAATATCCCGGGGGAGTCGCGCTTTGCGTGACGGGGGCAGCGCCCCCGATAAGGGTGGTCCTAAAACGACAAACCCCCGAAGCATAGGCTCGGGGGTCGTCAAAAGCTTCACGCATCTGGTCCGAAAACCGGTCTTCTTTTTTCGGGATGCGAAAACCCCGTGTCGGCAAAAACTGCCTGAGCGGTCCTTAGACCATCCCTTCGCGCTGTGCTTTCTTACGCGCCAGCTTGCGGGAACGACGAATCGCTTCAGCTTTCTCGCGCGCTTTTTTCTCGGAGGGTTTCTCGAAATGTTGCTTGAGCTTCATTTCGCGAAAAACGCCTTCGCGCTGCAGCTTTTTCTTCAGGGCACGAAGCGCCTGATCGACATTGTTGTCGCGAACACTAACCTGCATGTGGTTTTCACCACCTTTCTAAGTTGAGTTGCAAGGATTTGCAGGAAAGCGCCGTATAGCAAAGCACCCCGGTTTTGTCTAGTGTGCGCAGAGCGAAGAGGAAAAGCCCATGCATGACCCCGATTTGATCACCCGATTGCTCGATGCCGCCAAGATGCACGTACCCTTTGACGGCTGGAGCGAGGCCACCTTGAAGGCTGCTGCAAGTGATGCGGATATTGATCCCGGACTTGTCGCGGCGATCTGTCCGCGCGGCGCGGTTGACCTTGCCTTAGCCTATCACGAGGCAGGCGATCAGACCATGCTTGCGCGCCTTGAGGCGGCCGATCTGGGCGACCTGCGGTTTCGTGGCCGGATTGCCTTCGCGGTCCGCGCCCGGCTTGACGCGGTCGAGGACAAAGAGCTTGTGCGCCGCGGTATGACGTTGTTTTCCCTGCCGATTTATGCCGCCGACGGCGCCCGCGCCATCTGGCAGACCTGTGATCGGATCTGGCTGGCGCTTGGCGATAGCTCGGATGATGTGAACTGGTACACCAAGCGCGCAACGCTCTCGGGGGTTTACGGCGCGACCGTGCTCTATTGGCTGGGCGACGACAGCGAAGATCATGCCCGCACTTGGGAATTTCTTGATCGCCGGATCGAGGATGTGATGAAAATCGAGAAATTCAAGGCACAGGCGCGCGACAATCGTCTGGTGTCGGGGCTGATGGCCGGGCCGCTTGGCTTTCTGAGCCGGATTCGCGCGCCGCAGGGTGGCGCGTCCACCGGCATGCCGGGGCGTTGGAACGGCCCTACCTAATCACAAGGAATCAAAGACATGAGCAAGACGATGCAGGCCGTTGAAATCACCCGCGCAGGCGGGCCCGAGGTATTGCTGCCAACCACCCGCTCACGCCCCGACCCGCGCGCCGGAGAGGTGGTGATCAAGCTGGCCTATGCCGGGGTCAATCGGCCCGATGCCCTGCAACGTGCCGGGCTTTATGCGCCGCCCGCCACCGCAAGCGATCTGCCCGGTCTTGAGGGCGCGGGCGAGGTTGTCGCGCTTGGCGCAGGGGTAAGCGGGATTGCCCTTGGCGATCAGGTTTGCGCGCTCTTGCCCGGCGGCGGTTACGCCGAATATGTCGCCACGCCCGCCGCGCATTGTCTGCCGGTGCCCACCGGCATGGGGCTGAAAGAGGCGGCCTGCCTGCCGGAAACCTGTTTCACTGTCTGGTCGAACGTGTTTCAGCGCGGCCGCCTCAAGGCCGGTGAGCGGTTCCTGGTGCATGGCGGGTCAAGCGGCATCGGCACCACCGCGATCCAGCTTGCGCGCGAATTTGGCGCGCGGGTGTTTACCACCGCC
>JAVVFB010000375.1:0-2059 GCA_032251095.1 Roseovarius sp.
AGCGAGCGCGCCGATCTTGAGGGGTTTTTGAACAGGGCGGCGGATGCGCTTGGCGAAACGCTCGATCGCGACGCGCTTTTGGCACTGGCCAGCCCCTTGCCCGCGCCCGGAAAGGCCGCGCGCCTTACGCCACCGGCACAGGTGATCGCCGTCGCTCAGGACCGCGCCTTTGGCTTTGCCTATCCGCATATGCTGGAGGATTGGCGCGCGGCGGGGGCCGAGATCAGGCTGTTCTCGCCGCTTGACGACGAGCCGGTGCCAGAGGCCGGTTTCGTGTTTCTACCCGGCGGCTATCCCGAGCTTCATGCCGGACGGCTGAGCAGCGCGCGGATATTCATGAAAAGCCTGAGACTTGCCGCGCAAAACTCTGATATTTATGGAGAATGCGGCGGTTACATGACGCTTGGCGACGGGTTGATCGACGCAAGTGGCACCCGCCACGCCATGGCTGGCCTTTTGCCGCTAGAGACCAGCTTTGCGACGCGAAAACTGCACCTCGGGTACCGGCGGCTCACCGCCCCTGACGGGCCGTTTCGCGGCGCATGGACGGGCCACGAGTTTCACTATGCCAGCACCCTGCGCGCCGATGGGCCGCCGCTGTTTGCCGCTCAGGACGCCGAGGGCAACGATCTGGGCAAGATGGGATTGACGCGCGGCCGGGTCAGTGGCTCGTTCGCGCATCTGATTGACCGGCGCTAATTGCGCTTGCGGCGGCTGCGCCTGCGGTCTAGCACTTTGCCCATGACAGACACCGCCCTTATCCCCGACGATAGCCGCGCCCGGCGCAATGTTGCCGTTCTGGTCGCCGCGCAGGCGGTGCTTGGCGCACAGATGCCGATGATCTTTGTGGTGGCGGGTCTTGCCGGGCAGTCGCTGGCCAGCAATATCTGCTTTGCCACCCTGCCCATATCCTTGATCGTTCTGGGCTCGATGCTCTCGGCGACCCCGATCTCGCATCTGATGCAGACCTATGGGCGGCGCGCTGGCTTTATGCTTGGTGCAATGGCGGGGGCAATTGGCGGCGCGGTGGGGGCCTATGGTCTTTATGTGGCCTCCTTTCCGCTATTCCTTTTGGGCAGCCTGCTCACCGGCACTTATATGTCAGCGCAAGGGTTCTACCGCTTTGCCGCCGCCGATACCGCGAGTGACGGCTTTCGCCCCAAGGCGATTTCCTACGTGATGGCGGGCGGGTTGCTGAGTGCCATTATCGGCCCGCAATTGGTCAAGCTTACATCGCAAGCGATGGTGATCCCGTTTCTCGGCACCTATCTGGCAGTGATCGCGCTCAACCTGGGTGGCGCGTTTCTGTTCCTACTGCTCGACATCCCAAAACCGCCGGTTCCATCGCTTGATGCGCCGCGCGGGCGGACACGGATGGAGTTGCTCAAAACACCACGCATCGCCGTCGCCGTGATCTGTGCGATGGTCGCCTATGCCTTGATGAACCTGGTGATGACATCCACGCCGCTGGCGGTGGTGGGCTGTGGATTTACCGAAAACCGCGCCGCCGATATTGTCACTGCCCATGTGCTGGCGATGTATATCCCCTCGTTCTTCACCGGCCACCTGATCGCCCGGTTTGGCGTCGAGAGGATCGTGGCCATCGGCCTTTTGATCCTTGCGGCCGCGGGCGCCGTGGCCTTGCAAGACATTAATATAGAAAACTTTTTCGGCGCGTTGATCTTGCTTGGGGTTGGCTGGAACTTTGGCTTTATCGGCGCCACGACCATGCTCGCCGGTGCCCACGCCCCACACGAGCGCGGCCGGATGCAGGGGCTAAACGACCTTCTGGTGTTTGGCGGTGTGACCTTCGCCTCGCTCGCCTCTGGCGGCTTGATGAACTGCTCGGGTGGCGATGCTCAGGCAGGGTGGACAGCGGTCAATCTCGCCATGGCGCCATTCCTGGTACTGGCAGGCGGCGCGCTGATCTGGCTGATGCTGCGCCCGAAAGACGCGTGATCGCCCGGCTTCGATCAGGGAATAGAGATGGAGTGGTTGCCGCCCTCCCCAGACGGCATCGCAATGTGCCAAAGTCGTGGTGTTGAAAGCCACACAAAGA
>JAVVFB010000376.1:0-2038 GCA_032251095.1 Roseovarius sp.
GGCTCGAAAAGCTATTTTGACACCAACACCCATGATCACCCGCATTTTTATTGGGAAGACACCGGCACCCTGTCGGATGCGCCCGCCGATCAGCTCAAGATCACGCAGGTGCCCGACGCGCCCGAGGGCGCCGAGATTACCTCGGTCGATGTGGTGATCCGCCTGCGCCGGAAATGACGCCGACAGGGCTGGCGTGACATGAGGCGCGCCATCTCCGGGATAAAGCGCGATGCGATCCCGGCCGCAAGGGCGATGATATCGGTGGTGTTGCTCAAATCCTTGAAATTCAAACGAACGGGCATAGTGCCCAGGAAATAAGGCCCCGAACATGCGCGCCATCTCTTATTGCAAATTCGGCCTTGCCAGCGATGTCCTCGAGGTGATCGAGATCGACACCCCAGGCCCGGCGCCGGGCGAGGTTCTGGTGCGGCTGCATCTGTCGGGGGTGAACCCCTCGGATGCCAAGGCCCGCGCAGGCAACCGCCCCGGCGTCACCAAACCCGCCTTTGCGCGAATCATTCCCCATTCCGATGGGGCCGGTGTGATCGAGTCCGTGGGCGATGGCGTTGAACCCGCGCGGATCGGCGAACGAGTGTGGATCTGGAACGGCCAGTGGCACCGCGCCCATGGCACTGCGGCCGAGTATATCGCCCTGCCAAGCGCACAGGCCGTGCCCCTGCCCGAGGGTGTGAGCATGGAGACGGGCGCGACGCTTGGCATCCCCGGCCTGACGGCGGCCCATACGGTGTTTGGCGGCGGCGAGGTGGCCGGGAAAACCCTGTTGATCTCAGGCGGTGCCGGTGCAGTGGGTCATAACGCGGTGCAACTGGCACGCGGTGCCGGGGCACGGGTGATCGCCACCTGTTCGCCGGGCGCGATGGCGCGTGTCAAGGCGGCGGGCGCGGATCAGGTGTTTGACTACGCCGACCCCGATCTGGCCGCCAGGATTCTGGAAACGACGCAAGGCGCCGGGGTTGATCGCGCAATCGAGGTTGAGTTTGGCGAAAACGCCGCACTTCTGGGCGAGGTGATGGCGCCCAATGGCACCATCGCCGCCTATGGATCAGGGCGCAACATGACGCCGGTGCTGCCGTTCGGGGCCTATCTCTTCAAGGCGATCACGCTTGATATCACGCTGATCTATATTCTGGATGACGCGCCGCGCCAGGCCGCAATTGCGCGGCTGCACAGCGCCTTGGCCAATGGCAGCCTGATACCCGCGATTCACGCCCGTTACCCGCTGGCCGACTGTGCCACCGCGCAAGACGCGGTGATGACCGCGGGACGCGCGGGGGCTGTTCTGCTCGACATCGCCTGAGTGGCGGCCCAGATTTTTCGCCGAAAAATCTGGGCTCCAAACCGTAACGCCTGAGACCAAGGCTCAGCCGATCGCGACAAGCTCGATCGCGAAGGTTAGATCCTTGCCTGCCAGCGGGTGATTGGCATCAAGCACGACCTGTTCTTCGCTCAACTCGACCACGGTCACTGGCATCACCTGTCCTTGCGGCGTCTGCACCTGAAGCTGCGTGCCCACCTCAAGCGGGATATCGGCCGGGATCTCGGCGCGCGGCACGGCTTGTTGGGCATTGGGATCGGGATGACCATAGGCCTGATCGGCGGGCACTTCGACGGTTTTCTTGTCGCCCACGGCCATGCCCGGCATCGCCGCATCCAGCCCAGGAATGATCTGGCCAGAGCCGACGGTGAATTCCAGCGGATCACGCCCTGCGCTGCTGTCAAACGTGGCGCCATCGGCCAGAGTTCCGGTATAGTGAATGCTCACGGTGTCGCCCGCTTTAACCTGCGTCATAAAATATCCAATCGTGATGGGGGGATGGGTTTGAAAGGCCGCGCATCGCGCGGGTGCTTCAGTTGATGGAAAGATTTTAACCGTCTCTGCCCTGATTTGCAAACCGATCACCAACACGACAAACCGCACCCACGCCGGCGTTATCCCGCGAGGCCTTCCCCCCCCTGAAAATCCGTGCCACTCTGCGCGCAATCCATAGACTGGCGCACCGGGATGTTCCCTTTCGCG
>JAVVFB010000377.1:0-2034 GCA_032251095.1 Roseovarius sp.
GATGCTGGAGCCGGTCGCGGGGCGGATGGATGCGGGCGAAACGCCAGAGCAAACCGCGCGGCGCGAATGCCTTGAGGAAGCCGGCCTTGACCTGCGCGCGCTTGAACCGATTTCAAGCCACTATTGCACGCCGGGGTATTCGACCGAATACTTTCACCTGTTTGTCGGGCTGTGCGATCTTCCCGAGGAAACCGTGGGGCAGGGCGGGTTGGCCAGCGAGCATGAAGATATCCGCACCCATGTCATCGGATTTGACCGGGCAATGGCCCTTGTGGCCAGCGGCGAGGCCAACAATGGGCCCCTGATCCTGAGCCTTTTGTGGCTGGAGCGGGAACGCGCGCGCCTGCGTGCATCTGCTTGAGTTTCGGGGCTTGACGGCCTAAGTGTGAACAGCAATTTGATAACAGGAGCACGGGTGATGCGCATTGCAAGGGATCTGGCCTCGGCCGTTGGGAATACTCCGCTTATTCGGCTGCGCCATGCCAGCGAAGAGACCGGATGCGAAATCCTCGGCAAGTGCGAATTTCTCAATCCCGGCCAGTCGGTCAAGGATCGCGCGGCGCTGTTCATCATCCGCGACGCCATCGCGCGCGGCGATCTCAAGCCCGGCGGCACGATTGTCGAGGGAACCGCCGGCAATACCGGGATCGGTCTGGCGCTTGTTGGCGCCTCGCTTGGCTTCAAGACGGTGATCGTGATCCCCGAAACCCAAAGCCAGGAAAAGAAAGACATGCTCCGCCTTGCCGGGGCGGATCTGGTACAGGTGCCTGCGGCGCCCTATTCAAATCCCAACAATTTTGTTCGGTATTCCGAGCGTTTGGCGCGTGAACTTGCCAAAACCGAACCTAACGGCGCGATTTGGGCAAATCAATTTGACAACACCGCCAACCGTCAGTCGCATATAGAAACCACCGGCCCCGAGATCTGGGACCAGACCGGCGGCAAGGTCGATGGCTTTATCTGCGCGGTTGGATCGGGCGGCACCTTGGCCGGCGTCGGCATGGCGCTTCAGCCCAAGGGCGTGAAAATCGGCATTGCCGATCCGATGGGGGCCAAGCTCTATTCCTATTACACCACCGGGGAACTTGAAGCCGAGGGAAGCTCGATTGCAGAGGGCATCGGTCAGGTACGCATCACCAAGAACCTCGAAGGTTTTACCCCCGATTTCGCCTGTCAGGTGCCCGACGCCGAGGCGCTTCCGATCGTGTTTGACATGCTGCAACATGAAGGCCTTTGCATGGGTGCCTCGACCGGCATCAACGTGGCCGGCGCGATCCGCATGGCGCGCGACATGGGGCCGGGCCATACCATCGTGACGATCCTGTGCGACTATGGCACGCGCTATCAGTCCAAGCTATTCAATCCCGAGTTCCTGCGCGCCAACAACCTGCCGACGCCGGCCTGGCTTGAGCATGCGCCGCGCTCGATCCCCGGAGTATTCGCCGAGTGAGACATCTTTTACGATCGCTTTGCCTGATCCTTGCGCTATGTTTTGCCAGCCTGCCCTTCACCGGCGCCGGGCAAGTGGCGCACGCCCAGCAAACCCTCGAGGGGCCGGATTACGCCGCCTGGGAAGACGCCGCGACGCGGGTTGAAGGCGCGATCGAAAGCGGCAATGTCAGCACGTCGGTCCTTGAGGGGCTACGCCGCGAACTGACCCAGTGGCGCGAGCAGTTCATCGCGGCATTGGGGGCGAATTCGACCACGATCAAAACCGTTCAGGATCAGCTTGACGCGATCGGTCCGCCGCCCGAAAACGGCACCGAGGCCGAGGATGTCAGCGCACAGCGCGACGAGCTCAACCGCCGCCTTGCGCGGCTTCAGGCGCCGGTGCGCACCGCCGAACTGGCCCGCAGCCGCGCCGACGGTCTTATCCAGGGCATCGACGAGATCATTCGCAATCGCCAGACCGCTGAACTGTTGCGCCTCGGCCCGTCGCCGGTCAATCCGCTGCACTGGCCCGAAGGGTTGCTGGTGCTTTACAAGCTTGCCGACTCGGTTCAACGCGAGGTGCTGGGCGATTGGGAAACCCCG
>JAVVFB010000378.1:0-2032 GCA_032251095.1 Roseovarius sp.
GTGTCCTTGGTGATGTCGACCCGCGGATTGTAGATGCCGGTGGACCAGTCGAGCACGCCCGGCACCTTCCAGCGCGTGTCGCCGGTGCCGTTGCCCGCGATCCGCTGCACCGCCTCGACCAGTTCATGGTCATGGATGCGGCCATAGTCGGGGCCGGTCACAGCGCGCAGCTCAGTTCGGCCATCTTCGGTCTCGAAGGTCTTCACCTGCTCGGCGCGGTGGTTGGTCAGACCGTACTGCAGGTTGATCCCCGCCAGCGGCGCAGGCAACTGGCGCAGGTAAGAGGCCGGTGCGCCAACGATGCTGGCAAGCTGGCCGAAGGCCCAGTGCGTGGGCGCGACGGGTTCTTGCGCTTTCGGCAGGACCAGGTGCAACCGCTCGGGGTTGTCGCGCGCGGCCTCGACCCGGATATCCGCCGTCTGCACCACACGGCTGCGGCTGCGCTCCGACCGGCCTTTCACATTGGCCCAGAGATCATCGAGCGACAGATACCGCTCGTCATCGGGCCGGTTGAACCATTCGGACGACACCCGCCTGTTCCGCTCACCCCGGCTCACATCCACTTTCCAGCCACCAGCCTGCGTCGGCTGCACCGGATCCAGAACTTCTACAACGCCCATCGGCATTCCTCCGTGACAGGCGCCGGGAGCCACTCTCCCAGCCCTCAACCTGTCGCGAAAGCAACCAGCCCTTCTCTTTCTCTCCCTGAGCTGAACCTTGTATAACAGCATTTATTACGCTATATACTGACAAAGTAACCGATTGGACTTATCCCATGCATATCACGAACTTCGCCGAAGCCGGACAGTTTGAGCCGCGCAAGATCGCCGCCGCATTGCGAACCTCCGCCGAAGAGGTCGCCATGACAGTAGGGCTGGGCAAGGATGCCCTTCAGCGGCGCACACGGATCAATTCGGACAAGACCCAACGTCGCCTGCGGGAGTTGGTGGAAATCCTCAACAAGGTAGAGCCGCGCTTTGGCTCAGAACTTATGGCCTATGCCTGGTACCGATCAGAGCCTCTGCCCGGCTTCGATGGACGCACGGCGATGCAACTTGTTCAGGAAGGCAAAGCGCAACAGGTGCTGGAATATATCGACGCGGTCGATGCAGGTGTATTCGCCTGATGCCGCTGAACGACGGGCGGTATGCAGGGCCGCTCTACCGCGCCCTGAACCCGGTCTATGCGCGTGACCCTTTGTCAGGCCAAGGCGCGGCGATCCATGGCGGGCGCTTCAACGCCAAGGGGGTACCCGCGCTCTATACGGCACTTGATCCCACCACCGCCTTGCGGGAAGCAAACCAGGTCGGCAGCCTACAGCCGACTGTGCTGGTGTCCTATGGCGCCGATATCGAGCCGATCTTCGACACAAGAGATGTGAACGCGTTAGACCAGTATGATCTGTCGCCTCAGCACCTGGCAGATCCCGGCTGGCGTGCAAAAATGCTAGACGGGCGTCCTGTGCCGACACAGGGATTCGCGCATCGGCTCATCGCCGACGGCTTTGCAGGTCTGCTGACGTGCAGTTTCGCACAAGGTGCAACCGAAAGCAGCCTGAACATTGTGCTCTGGCGCTGGACTGGCGCAGGCTGTGTCCTCAACGTTATCGATGATGAGAACCGGTTGGGGCGGATGTAGGTGCCACGAACCCGGCGGGTTGCCCCGCCGGGCCCAAGGGGGAGACCCCGTTCTTTTCAGAACGGGATTTCGTCGTCGCGGTCGACCAACTCGGGGTTTTCGTTCTCGGCCGACTTTGGGCGGCTCAGGAAGTCGACCTTCTCGGCGATGATCTCGCAGCCGTAGCGGTCGTTCCCCATGCTGTCGATCCACTTGCTGTAGTGGATGCGGCCGTGGACGAGGACCTTCATGCCCTTTTCGCAATGCTCCGCGACCGTCTTGCCGAGACCGTTGAAGCAGGTGATGCGGTGCCATTCCGTGTCCATGACCCGGTAGCCGTTCTCGTCGCGCAGGACGCGACCTTCCGAGAGGCGGGGGCGGGAGGTGGCGAGGCTGAAGTTGGTGATGTTGGTGC
>JAVVFB010000379.1:0-2024 GCA_032251095.1 Roseovarius sp.
GCGAGCGGTCACCGCGAGGGGGACGCGCTGTGCGGGTGTGGCGGAATTGGTAGACGCACCAGATTTAGGTTCTGGCGCCTTTGGCGTGGGGGTTCGAGTCCCTTCACCCGCACCATTCTTACTGAGCCTGTCGCTACTTGAGGCCGGTTTGTCTCAAGGTTTGCCCTTTCAGTTGCACCGTTTTTAGCCATCACTTGAACCGGAAAACTGCATGCCGTCGCGCCGACCGCCGACCGCCGACCGCATTGCCATCGCAAAGACCACATGAAAGACTTAACTTTCACGCGTCGCGCCGACATGGGGCCAAGACTCTGCTTGCAAGCCGCGCGTAGCGCACCTAGAACAACCCGTGATTTTGACCGCTGCGGACGCCTCCGCGGCCCGATTGCAATGGATGAGGACGAACAATGCAGGTCACTGAGACCCTGAACGAAGGCCTAAAACGCAGCTACACGATGACCCTTTCGGCCAAGGATCTGGACGCCAAGGTCATGGAAAAGCTGAAAGAAGCCCAACCCGATGTGGAGATGAAAGGTTTTCGCAAAGGCAAGGTGCCGCTGGCACTGTTGAAAAAGCAATTCGGCGACCGGGTGCTTGGCGAAGCCATGCAGGAAACCGTCGATGACGCCATGAAAGCGCATTTCGAAGAAAAGAAAGAGCGCCCGGCGTTTGAACCCGATGTCAAAATGACAAACAAGGACTGGAAAGAAGGCGACGACGTCGAAGTCGAGATGAGCTATGAAGCTCTGCCGCCGATCCCGGAAATGGACCTGAAAACCATCAAACTTGAGCGTCTGGTGGTCAAGGCCGACGATGCCGCGGTTGATGAGGCGCTGGCCAATCTCGCCGAGAGCGCACAGGATTTCAAAGACCGCAAGGCCGGCGTCAAATCGAAAGATGGCGATCAGGTTGTGATCGACTTTGTCGGCAAGGTTGACGGCGAAGCCTTTGAAGGCGGAAGCGCCGAGGATTACCCGCTTGTGCTTGGCTCCAACAGCTTTATCCCCGGTTTCGAGGAACAGCTTGTCGGCGTGAAGGCCGAGGAAGAAAAGGCTGTCACGGTGACCTTCCCCGAGGAATACCAGGCCGAGCATCTGGCCGGCAAAGAGGCGGTGTTTGACTGCACCATCAAAGCCGTGCGCAAGCCGGTTGCCGCCACGATCGACGACGAGTTGGCCCAGAAATACGGCGCAGAAGATCTTGCCGGTCTCAAGGCTCAGATCAGTGAACGCCTCGAGATGGAATATGCCGGCGCCTCGCGCGCCATCCTCAAGCGTCACCTGCTGGATGCGCTTGATGAGAAGATCAGCTTCGACCTGCCGCCGACGATGGTTGAAACCGAGGCCAAGCAGATCGCGCATCAGCTCTGGCACGAAGAAAACCCCGAGGTTCAGGGCCATGATCACCCCGAGGTCGAAGTGACCGAGGAGCATTCCAAACTGGCAGAGCGCCGCGTGCGCCTTGGGCTTGTTCTGGCAGAGCTTGGCCAGAAGGCAAATATCGAGGTGACCGATGCCGAAATGACCCAAGCCGTGATGAATCAGGCCCGTCAATATCCGGGGCACGAGCGTGAGTTCTTTGAATACGTTCAGAAAAACCCGCAAATGCGTCAACAGATGCGCGCGCCGATTTTTGAGGACAAGGTGATTGATTTCGTGGTCGAGCTGGCCGAGGTTTCCGAGAAGGAAGTTTCCAAAGAGGATCTGGAAAAAGCCATCGAGGCGATGAACGACGAATAATCGCCGTCAGCCTCAGCACAAAAAGAAGGGCCGCCCCGGGGAGAAATGGGGCGGCCCTTTTTCGTTCTTTCGCTGCAGAGTGGATCAGTCTGTGAGTTCTGTCCGTGAGTGGCGCACTTCTGGGGGTTAAGCGCGCATATCTGAGCGGGAACGAATGGTTTGCGCAAGGGCAGCCCGAAGGGCCTTTGCGGCACGTATTTCATGGTCTGTGGTGGCACTTGCGACCTGTTCGTCGCAATATGCGCGGAGGTCGACGCGGTTTTCAGATTGCGGGGCAATGGCGGG
>JAVVFB010000037.1:0-18198 GCA_032251095.1 Roseovarius sp.
CAGGTTCAGGTGGCTCACATCGCCGCCAAGGTCGCCGGGACGGCTCAGCCCGACCATGGCGTTCATGTTGGCCCCGTCGATATAGACCTGCCCGCCATGGCTATGGGTGATCTCGCAGACCTCCTTCACGGTCTCCTCGAATACGCCATGGGTGCTTGGATAGGTGATCATGCAACCGGCAAGATTGTCCGAATGCTTCTCGGCCTTGGCGCGGAAATCATCCACATCAATATCGCCATTGGCGGCGGATTTGACCACCACCACATCCCAGCCGACCATATGCGCGCTGGCCGGGTTGGTGCCATGCGCGCTGACCGGGATAAGGCACACCTTGCGATGCCCCTGCCCCTGCGCGCGGTGATAGGCGGCGATGGTCAAAAGGCCGGCATATTCGCCCTGCGCGCCGGAATTGGGCTGCATCGAAATCGCCGCATAGCCGGTTATATCACAGAGCTTGGCACTCAGGTCGTCGATCATCTCTTTATATCCAAGCGCCTGATCTTGCGGCACAAACGGGTGCAGCAATGCGAATTCCCGCCAGCTGACCGGCATCATCTCGGCGGCCGAGTTGAGCTTCATCGTGCAACTGCCAAGCGGGATCATCGCCCGGTCAAGCGCAAGGTCGCGATCGGCAAGCCGGCGCATATAGCGCATCATCTCGGTCTCGGCCCGGTTCATGTGAAAAATCGGATGGGCAAGGTAATCCGACTGCCGATGCAGCGCCTCTGGCACCCGGTAATCGGGCGTGAAATCGGCATCGTCCATGATGATCCCGAAGGCGCGCCAAACCGCCTCGATGATGGCCGGGCGGGTGCGCTCGTCAAGGGTGATGCCGATCTTGGTCTCGCCGACACGGCGCAGGTTCACGCCCTCGCGCACCGCCGATTGCAACACGCCGCGCTGCAAAAGGCCGACATCAACCGTGATCGTGTCAAAGAACGCCTCGGGTTCCACATGAAATCCCGCCGCCTCAAGCCCCTTGGCAAGGCGCACGGTCTTGCGGTGGATGCGCTCGCCAATCGCCCGAAGACCCTCGGGGCCGTGAAACACCGCATACATCGACGCCATCACCGCCAAAAGCGCCTGCGCGGTGCAGACGTTGCTGGTGGCCTTTTCGCGCCGGATATGCTGTTCGCGGGTCTGGAGCGACAACCGATAGGCGCGGTTGCCATGGCTGTCGATCGACACCCCGACAATCCGCCCCGGAAGCGCGCGTTTATACTCGTCCTTGGTGGCCATATAGGCGGCATGCGGGCCGCCATAACCGACCGGCACGCCAAAGCGCTGCGTGCTGCCGACGGCGATATCGGCCCCCATCGCGCCCGGCTCTTTCAACAGGGTAAGCGCAAGCGGATCGGCAATCACGATGCCAATGGCCTTTTGCGCGTGCAGCGCCTCGATCTCGGGCGTGAAATCACGCAGGTGCCCATGGGTGCCGGGATATTGGAAAATCGCACCGAACACCTTGCCGGCCTCAAGATCATCGAGCGCGCCGACAATGATCTCGATATCAAGCGGCGCGGCGCGGGTCTGCATCACCGCGATATTCTGCGGGTGACAGTTTTCATCGACGAAAAACGCGCGCGCCTTGGATTTGGCGACACGCTGCGCCATGGTCATCGCCTCGGCCGCCGCCGTTGCCTCGTCCAGAAGCGAGGCATTGGCAATCTCAAGCCCGGTCAGATCGCTGACCATGGTCTGAAAGTTCAACAGAGCCTCAAGCCGCCCCTGGCTGATTTCCGGCTGATAGGGGGTATAGGCGGTGTACCAGGCGGGGTTTTCAAAGATATTGCGCTGGATCGCGGGCGGCGTGACCGTCCCGTGATAACCCTGCCCGATCAGTGAGGTCAGAACCTTGTTCTTCGAGGCGGTCTGCCACATATGATGCAGCAATTCACTTTCGGACTTGGGCTTGCCGAAGTTGAGCGGCGCCTCTTGGCGGATCGACTTGGGCACGGTTTCATCAATCAGCGCCTCAAGGCTGGGCACGTCAAGACGCTCCAGCATCTCGCCCATTTCCTTGGGCGACGGGCCGATATGGCGCCGGTTGGCAAAATCATACGGCAAATACTCTGTTGGCTTGAACGGCATCCAAGATCTCCCTCTGACAGGCACGGGATACCGGACCATCATGGCCCGGCGCCCGGCTTTCATCGTTCCAAAAATACTCCCGCGCGGAGCGCATCCCCCGCGCGATCAGACGCTAGAGCATGTCGCGTTCACTCAAATTCGCGCGACACACTCTAACCTATTGATGTCGCATGTTCGGATCGCTCAAAACCGGTTCCCACTTTTGAGCAACACGCTAAGGTCGAAGATCTGGCGGCTGCCGGGAGTATGGGGAGAGGCGCGGTGAGGGCCGGCCAGTCAGTATCCTGCGGGTGGATGACCCGGGCCTGACCATAGACCCGCAGGATCAGCGGATCGCCATCAAAGGCGCAAAACATCAGCGTCATCCGCCCCGTGGCCCCCCCGTGGCCGGCACATGTGCCACCGTTTCATTGCCGGACCCGCTGAGATTGAGCCAAGTGATCCGGTTGGGGCCGTGGATTTTCAGCGTGTCCATTCCCTTGGGCGATAGATTGACGCGCCGTCGTGATCGGCGGTGGCGACAAAGAACATCTTTTGGCGGGTGATAAAGGCGGTGAAGCTTTTGGTGAGTTTGCGGCTGGTGATCGTGATGAGGCTTCCGTTCAGAAACACCGCACGCCGGGTTCGACGATTTCGCACGCGGTGATTTCGAACTCGTAAAGCTCGGAATTGTCGGGCCGCATTGCGCGCGCGATCAGGCGGCCATCGTCGCTGTGATAGACCGCATGGGCCGTGTGCAGGGCGCGATAGCAGGTGTCGCCGTTGGGATAGTAGAATTTGATCATGTCGCGGTTCTTTCATGTCAGGGAGCCGGGGCAGGCCCGGTCTTGCCGCGCAAAGATCACGGCATCCATGACCTCTTCAAGCGTGCAGAGGTCGCGGTCGGAAGCTCACTTGTGTGTCGTCACCGCAATCTTCAATTCGGAACCGTTGCGACGACCGCTTTAATCCGTCTCCGTTGCTGCTGTTTATGGGGTGTCAGGATAAGCGCCCCATGCTGACGGCATCCTGTTAGCAGATGTGGTCGGGTTGCGATATGACCCGTTCGATCCGCAGGTTCGATATCATTCAGATGCTGCGCTCGGCGCGAGGAGCGGTGACAGCACGCGTGCTGGCCGATGAACTGGAAGTGACGCCCCGCACGATCTATCGCGATGTTGCCGCGCTTCAGGCGATGCGCGTGCCGGTCGAGGGTGAGGCCGGTGTCGGCTATGTTCTGCGGGCGGGGTTTGATTCGCCGCCGCTCATATTCACCGCCGAAGAACTTGAGGCGCTTTATGTGGCCATGGCCTTGCTGCATCGCACCGGGGATGTGGGTCTCTAACGTGCGGCGCGGCGGGCCGGGGAAAAGATCGCCAGTGCGATGCCGGGCAAGGCGCCGCAGGTGACGTTGCATGTTTCAGGCTGGAACCGGATATCGCAGGATGGGGCCGAAGCCGAACGCCTTCGCAGCTATATCCGTGATGAGGCCGAGATTGACATCGCCTATCTCGACCTGGAAGAGCGTCAGAGCCACAGGGCGATCCGGCCCTTGGCGTTGATTTATTACATTGATGTCGTTGTTCTGATTGCATGGTGCAACTTGCGAAAGGATTTCAGGCATTTCCGGATCGATCGGATCATGCAGTGTGCGCCAACCGGGCGGCATTTTACGGCAGAGGCGGCGGCGCTTCGCGATGGCTTGGCGAAACGCAACGCTTTGCCTTGATGATGCCCTTCGAGATTTCAAAGCTGGCCTTGCGGCGCAGTGACGATTTTTCTCTGAAAAATCGGGGTGCAGAAAATTCGCCGAATTTTCTGCGTCACGCCGCGTGGCGACGTTCGTGCAAGGCCTGAGTGACGATCTGAACGGCAGAGGACAGAAACAGCCCCGCCATCACCGCCGCCACGATCACATCAGGCCAGCCTGTTGCCGTGCCCCAGACGGCGAGCGCCGCGACGATCACCGCGACATTGCCGAACGCGTCATTGCGCGAGCACAGCCAGACCGAGCGTACATTCGCATCCCCGTCTTTGTAGCGCACCAGCAAAAGCACACTCGCGACATTCGTGGCGAGCGCCAGAAACCCGACGCTGCCCATGATCGAGGCCTCGGGCAGGCCGAGATAGAACACCCGGTAGAGGGTCGAGCCCAAAACCCATGTCCCCATGAGGGCAAGGCTTATGCCCTTGGCAAGGGCGGCGGTGCTGCGAATGCGGGCGGCTTTGCCGATCACCGCAAGCGAGATGCCATAGGTCAGAGCGTCGCCGAGAAAATCAAGCGCGTCGGCCTGAAGCGCCTGGGATTGCGCCAGGTGCCCGGCCCCCATCTCGACCAGGAACATCGCGGCATTCAGGCCAATCACGATCCAGAGCCGCCGTTTGTAATCGGCAGACATGCCTTCAAAGTTGCTGGTGTGATCGTGGTGCCCTGACATTTGCCCTCGCTTTCAGGTCAAGCAATACCATGCCTCTTTGGGCTTGGACATGCGGACATTTCCTAGGCGGGGCCATGCCGCGCGGCCTTGCCATCAAGCCATTTGCGACAGGCCCGATCCACCCCGGCATGCAACAGAAGCGTCAGCACCGCCAGTACGATCAGCGCGGCAAACATCAAGTCAATCTTGGCGCGCCCATTCGCCAGCAGCATCAGGTAACCGAGACCCTTCGAGGCCCCGACCCATTCGCCGATGATCGCCCCGATCGGGGCATAGACCGCCGCCAAGCGCAACCCCGAGGCAAAACCCGGCAGGGCCGCAGGCACCCGGATATGCCACATAAGCCGGTGCCGGTTCGCCCCCATGATCCGCCCCAGATCAAGCCAGTGCTGCGGCGTGCGCATCAGGGCATCAAAAAACGCCGACGTGACGGGAAAATAGATGATCAAAAGCGCCATCGCCACTTTGGACCAAAGCCCATAGCCCAGCCAGAGCGTCAGGATCGGCGCGAGGGCAAAGACCGGGATCGCTTGGCTGAACACCATCATCGGCCGGATTAACCGACGCGCCATCGGCGACGCGGCAAGGCCAATCGCCGAAAACCCGCCAAGCACCGCCCCAAGTGCCAGCCCAAGCAGGACTTCGGCGCCGGTGATGGTGGCGTGATGGGCGATCAATGCGCGGCTTTTCCAAAGCGTTTCGAACACCCGCAGCGGATCGGGAAGGATAAAGGGTGGCAAATCGGCCAGCGTCACCAGGGCCTGCCAGAGGACAAGCGCAAGGGCCGTCGAGGCGATGATGGTGATCGCGCGCGCCTTCATGTGCTGTGATAGCCCGCATCGGCGGCGTCAAAGAACGCCCTCTCAAGCCTTGTGGCGGTGGTAAAGGTCTGTTCGACGGCGCGACGATCCTCGGGGCCAAGGCCGTCCCATACGCGATCCAGCTGATCGCGCAAGTAAGCGACCACGCCTTCAAAGCCTGCGCCGCTATGCAAGGTGATCCATTCCCCGAACCAGAACGGCAGGTCAGCGGCCTTATCGGCATGTGGGCTGGCCCAGCTCAGATAGGACCATTCGGCGACGACCAGCACCGCAAGCATCTGTTCATAGCGCCCCGAGCGGGCGGCCTTTGCCATCAGCGCTTGAAATTCTTGCGTGACCGGATGGGCGGGCGCGGCGGGTTCTGTGGTGCCGCCAAGGGCGGGAATGGCGCGCAGGAAATAGGTGTTCTCCGGCCCCGAGATCAGGCCGAGAAACTGCGCCGCCGGGATCGCATCGCCAAGGCTCGGGGCCTGCGCGATGGCCGAGGCCAACAGCCGCACAAAGCCGTCGATGAACAGGTAATCCTGGCGCAGATAGGCCAGCATCTTGTCCTGTGCCAAACTGCCCGCGACCAGATCGTTGGTAAAGCGATGGTTTGTGGCCGCGCTCCAGTCGGACTGGCACAGCGACTTGAGGTGATCGGTGGGGCGCATCGCAGGCTCCTTTTGCATGGGTTCAGGCGGGCTTAGGCAGGCGCGCGCAAAAGCGCCAGAAGGCGGCCCTGCGCGGCAAGGGTTTCGCTGTCATCCACGGCGCGCGGCGGCACGCCGTTGGGCGGGGTAAATTCGCTTAATCCGGTCTCGGACAGGATATGGATCGCATCGCCAAGGCGCGCGGCTTCGGCCGGGTCATGGGTGACCATCAAAACGGTGCGCCCGGCAAGATGTTCGGCGCTCAGGTCCTGCATCTGGGCACGGGTGCGCGCATCAAGCGCTGAAAACGGCTCGTCCAGCAAGACGATGGGGCGGTCCTCCATCAAGGTGCGCGCCAGTGCCACCCGCTGGCGTTGCCCACCCGAAAGAGCATCGGGCGTCTTGCGGGCATGATCGGCCAGGCCGACACGTTCCAGCATGGCAAGCGCGCGGTCTTTGTCGCGCGGCGCCCCGCGCAGGCGCGCCCCAAGCGTGACATTGCCCAGCACATCGAGCCAGGGCATCAACAAATCCCCCTGCGCCATCAGCGCCATGCGCCCCGGCAAGGCCAACCCGTCAGAGGCGGTGATCTTGCCGGTGAAATCACTCACGTCATCGACCCCGGCCAAAAGCCGCAAAAGCGTGGTTTTGCCAACCCCCGACGGGCCAAGCAGACAGGTCCAGCGCCCGGCAGCCATGACAAGCCGCAGCGGCCCGAAAATCGGCGTGCGGCCAATTCGGGCGCTGCCCTCGATCACAAGGTCGGGCGGTGACGGGCGCATCGGTGGCCTTCCTTTGTTTGACGCATGGCAAAAGGCAGGAAGGGCGCCGGTGTGTGGCGCGGTTTCCGTTCCCTCCGCCGGTGCGAGCCGGATCAGGTTCGGTGGGTTGGTCATGCGACCTCTCAGCCCGAAACGGGCACCCCAACGGATATGAAAGATGTAGCAACGCCCCTTTGCCGTGGCAAGCCTTGGCAGGAAACGGCGGATATTTCAGACGTTCAAGGCTTGTTAACCTGCGTGTGGCACGGTTGCGCATTATGAGTGGAGATTGCGATGCACGGGTTGGTTAACCGCGCCATAGAAAGATTTGTTCGCGACACCTATGGGCGCGATGTCTGGATTGAAGCGATAAGGCGGCTCGATCTTGGCTATACCGAGTTTGAGGCAATGATGATGTATGAGCCGCAGGTCACGCAACAGGTGCTTGCAGCCGTCGGTGATCGATTGAAGAAATCGGTGCCCGACGTGCTTGAAGATATCGGCACCTACATGATTTCCCATCCCAATATCGAGGCCCCGCGGCGGCTTTTGCGCTTTGGCGGGGTGGATTTCGTGGATTTTCTTCATTCCCTTGACGATCTGCCGGAACGTTCACGCCTTGCCGTGTCTGACCTTGATTTGCCCTCGCTTGAACTTCGCGATCATGGTGACGGCAGTTACAGCCTGATTGTCGGCCTATGCGAGGGGCATGGTCTGCGGCTTGGTCACGTGCTGATGGGAGTTTTGCGGGCGATGGCGGATGATTATGGCGCGCTCGTCTTTCTTGAACACCGGGGCGCGAGCGCCGGGCAAGAAGTGATTCTGATCCGCCTGCTGGAAACCGCCTTTGCCAGTGGCCGCATCTTTGAGCTGGGCGCAGGGGGGGCTGCTGGATGAGGGGCGTGACCTATCCATCCTACGACTTGCTTGATGTTCTTTGCCCAATGCATGCGGTGCTGAATGCCACCGGGCATGTGGTGCATGCCGGGCCGACACTGCACAAGGTGTTTGAGGGCAAGGAATTGATTGGAAAGCGCTTTCTTGAAATGGTCGAGCTGCGCCGCCCGCATGTTGCCGACACGATGGAGGGGTTGCGAGCGTGCCATGGCGCGCGGCTGCATTTGCGTCTGCGCGAGACGCTGCGCACCGGGATGAAAGGGGTGTTGATCGCCCTGCCGCAAGACGGCGCGGCGCTTGGGCCGTCGGGGGGGGCGATCATCAACCTGTCCTTCGGGATTTCCGTGGTCGATGCGGTGCGCGATTTCAGCCTGAACGCCGGGGACTTTCCGGCGACCGACCTTACCATCGAGATGCTCTATCTGATCGAGGCGAAATCCGCCGCGATGGAGGCCTCGCGCAAGCTTAACCTTCGGCTTCAGGGGGCGCGCATTGCCGCCGAGGAACAGGCCTATACCGACACCCTCACCGGGCTCAAGAATCGCCGCGCGATGGATCACGTGCTAGAGCGTTTGATGCAGAACGAACAGGATTTCGCG
Organism: Roseovarius sp.; assembly: GCA_032251095.1. Taxonomy (GTDB): domain Bacteria; phylum Pseudomonadota; class Alphaproteobacteria; order Rhodobacterales; family Rhodobacteraceae; genus Roseovarius. Next base: position 8,219 of record JAVVFB010000037.1, read on the forward strand.
CTCATGCATCTGGATCTGGATTTCTTCAAACAGGTGAATGACACGATGGGCCATGCGGCCGGCGATCATGTGTTGCAGGTCGTGGCGCGCCGCATCCTTGCCGAAACCCGGGCAGACGATCTTGTCGCGCGCACCGGCGGGGATGAATTCGTTCTGATCTTCGCGGGACTGAGCGCGCGTGATCGACTGAGCGAGATTGCCACCCGGCTTATCTCGCAGTTGGAAGAACCTGTGCTCTATAACGGCCATGAATGCCGTGTTTCAGGCAGCATCGGCGTGACGCTCAGTTGTGCCTATGATGGCCCCGAGGTGGCGTGCATGATGGCGGATGCCGACCTCGCGCTTTATGCCGCCAAGGCGCGCGGCCGGGCATGTCATGTGATCTATGATCCTGATTTGCGCGAGGATGCGCCGCTGCGCGGTATCGTCTGAGGCGGGCAGATCCGGTTAAAACCGCGCCGGGTCATAAGGTGAAAGGTCGATATTGGGCCGCTCGCCCCGGGCAAGCCCGGCGGCAAGACGCCCGGTTTTCGGCCCCATCATGAACCCCCAATGGCTATGGCCAAAGGCGGCGATCAGGCCGGGTTGCCCGGGAACGGGACCAATCGCCGGAAGGCTGTCGGGAAAGGATGGGCGCAGGCCCGACCATGTTTCAAAACGCGCCTCTGCAAGATCCGGGCACAGCTTGCGCGCCACTTTGGCAAGCGCCGCCGCCCGTGCCGGGCTTGGGTCGGTATCAAGCCCGCCAAACTCGGCCGTACCAGCGACCCGCAAAGCACCTTCCATGCTGCTCGCGACAAGCTTCATGTCGGTGTCCATGACCGAGTTGTTCAGGGTGACCGGGGCCTCGGGAAAGGCCAGGTGATAGCCGCGCTCGGCCTCAAGCGGCACGTCAATGCCAAGCGGCGCCAAGAGCCGCGCCGACCAGGCCCCGGCAGCCAGCACGACGTTTGTGGCGCGGATCGCGCCGCTGTCGGTATTGATCTGCCAGTCCTCGTCGGTGCGCAAAAGTCCGGTGACCCTGGCCTGAACCACCTCGCCGCCCAAACCACAGAGCTTATCGGCCAGCACAGCGCAAATGCGCCCCGGCGAGAGTGCACGCGCCTGTCCTTTGATCAAGAGCGCGGATTTGAAGGTGGGCGACAGGGCCGGTTCAAGATCGCGCAGGGCGGCGGCGTCAATCGCCTCAAGATCGGCGCCATAATGGCGGCGCAATTGATTGGTGAAACTGTCAAGCCGCGCGGGGGCCGCGCCGCGACTGGCCATCACGTAATAGCTGTCTTTTATGAGGTCCTCATGCCCGGTGCCCGCCAAAAGCTGGCGATAGAGCGTGACATTGTCGTGGTTGAGCGCGTGCATCGCCGCCGCAGTGGCCTCGACCCGCTCACGTTGCCCTGCGCGCAGAAACCTGAGCGCCCAGGGCAAGAACTGCGGGATATGACGCGGGCGCAGATGCACCGGCCCCGACGGATCAAGCAGCCAGCGCGGGATATCGCGCCACACCCCCGGAAGCGATTGCGGCACCACCGAAAACGGCGAAATCACCCCGGCATTGCCCATCGACGCGCCCTGTCCGGGGGCATCACGGTCAATCAGGCGCACCGGCGTGCCGCGTTCGGCCAAGGCAATGGCGGTGCATATCCCGACAATTCCGCCGCCGATCACGGCGGTGGGCTGCGGCGTCCTCATGCGCTCTGCGCCGGGGTGGTTGCCGCCCGGCTTGCGATCACCTGCATCGCGATGGCGGGCGCTATGACCACAAGCGCCGCAAGGTCGCTGCCGAGGCTCGGGGCGACCAAAAGCACGCCGCCGACCACAAAGCTAAGCCGCCAGAGCCCGCGCAACGGTGTCATCAGGAACCCGGCGACTGCGGCCCCGACACAGAATATCCCAAGCCCACAGGTGATCGAGACCTGAAGGAAAGAGCCAAGCGTGAAATATTCCGGCAGAACGATCAGGATCGTCGGCGCATAGACAAACACCATCGGCACCATCAGCTTGCCCAGACCAAGTGTAAAGGCGGTCATCCCGGTGCGGAACGGGTTGGCATTGGCAATCCCCGCTGCCGCATAGGCCGAGGCACAGACCGGCGGCGTGATCTCGGAAATCACCCCGTAATACAGCACGAACATATGCGTCGCGAGCGGTGGCACGCCAAGCTGGCTGAGCGCCGGGGTGGCGACCGCGACCAGCATGATATAAAGCGCCGTCGTCGGCAGGCCGGCCCCCATCAGGATACAGGCCATCGCGATCAGCACCAGCGAGATGAACTGTTGCAACGCGGGTTGGCTAAAGGCCTCGATCGGCATCCAGTCGAGCATGGGCGCGATCATCATCGACAGATCCGCCGCGCCATTGGTGACCATGAACCCCATGCGAAAACCGACACCGGTGGTGTTGATCACACCGACCACGATCCCCACCGCCGCCGAGGCCGCCCCGACCGCAAGCGCGTATTGCACGCCGACGTGAAAGCTATCCAGCAGATCGCCAAAATCCTGGCGTTTGTTGCGGTGCAGCGAGCCAACAAGCGTGAGCGCGCCAAGCACCCCGGCGACTGTTGGTGAAAAGCCAGCGCCGCTCATCGGCGAGGCCTTCCAGAAGATAAAACCCAAGAGCGCAAAGGGAATGATCAGGGTCGCGGGTTTGTCGATGCCGCAGAACCCCACGATGATACAGAGCATCAGCCCCATGAAGGCGGCCATATTCGGCGAATAGCCGGAAAACAGCACCATCAAAAGCGCGATCAGCGGTATGATCGTGACCCAGCCTTCGCGCCAGACCGCCAGAAAACGGGGCAGGTCCTCTTTGGCATAGGCCGTAAGGCCAAGGCGGCGGGCGGTGAAATGCACGATCGAAATCACGCCGATATAATGCATCAACGCGGGCACGATGGCGGCGATCACGATGGTGGTATAGGGCACCTCAAGATACTCGGCCATAAGAAAGCTGGCCGCGCCCATGATCGGCGGGGTGATCTGGCCCCCGGCCGAAGAGGCGGCCTCGACCCCGGCGGCGAAATGGCCGGGATAGCCCATTTTCTTCATGTTGGGGATGGTCAGCGAGCCGGTCGAGACGGTGTTGGCAATCGACGAGCCAGAGATCGTGCCGAAGAACGCCGAAGAAACGACCGACACCTTGGCGGGCCCGCCGGTATAGCGCCCGGCCAGCATCATCGCGTTGTCGATGAAAAACTGGCCAAGGCCCATGCGCTGCGCGACGACGCCGAACAGCACAAAGTGGAACACCACGGTTGAGACCACCCAGAGGGTGATGCCGAAAATGCCCTCGGACGGAAAGTACATGTTGTTGACGAATTGCCGCCAGTCAACGCCCGGATGGCGCAGGATCTGGGCGGGCATTTGCGGACCGAACAGCGCATAGATCATGAACACCATGATGATCATCGGCAGAACAAAGCCAATCGTGCGGCGGGCAATTTCCAGCGTCGAGATCACGAGGATGGTGCCAAGCACCACATCGGTGGTGGTCGGATTGCCTTGGCGCAGGGTTTGTTCGGGGATATCAAGGCCAAAGCCGGTAAAGCCCCGCCAGCTTACCCAAAGAAACAGGGCGGCGATCACGCTTAGCACGATCAAGGCCCAGTCATAGAGCGGCACATTGCCCGGCGCCATTGCGCTTGGGCCCTTGTAATGCAGGCTGCTTGCCGTGCGGATCAACGGGAAGCTGATGAAAATAAAGAAATAAAGCCCCGCGAGGTGAATGCCCATATGCACATGATCAACCGGCGTGCCAAAGCCCGCGGTCCAGATGTGATAAAGCGCAAAGATGATCGCCGCCCAATAGCCGACCTTCTTGAGCAGAGGCCCGTTGTCGCGGGTGTTGAGCGCAGAATCGTACTTTTTCTCAAGCTCTTCCAGAGCCTTGGCATCCAGACTATGCTCGGTGCTCATGGCGAAACTCTCCTGTCGGGGGGCAATCGGGGGGGGGCGAGAAACCGGGACAGGTGCGATATGACCTGCCCCGATGGGCGCGCTGATTTATTTCAGCATGCCAATTTCGCGATAGTATTTCTCGGCGCCAGGATGCAGCGGCACGCCGATCCCTTCGACCCCGTCTAGCGCGGTCTCAACCGTGATCGCCTTGCCCTTGGGGTGGCCGTTGTCCAATAGCTTGCGCGCGGTTGGTGACCAAAGCGCCTTGGTGATCTCATAGATCAACTCTTCGGGCTGATTGGCATTGGTGATCAGCATCCCCGACACGGCCAGCGTATCAACATCATAATCAACGCCCGGATAGGTGCCTGCCGGGATCAGCGACTTGATGTAATAGGGCACGGCGGTGTTGCCGGTGACCAGCTCTTCTTCGGTCCAGTCATAAAGTTCCATGCCCTTGGTGTTATCAAGCTGGATCATCGCCGCAACCGGCGTGCCGGCCGCATAGAAATAGGCGTCAAGTTGACCATCGGCCAGACGTTCGGCGCTTTGGGTATTGTTAAGCTCGGCCTCGTCGATGTTATCGCGGGTGATGCCATGCGCGGCCAGGATCAACTCGACCGCGATCTGCGTGCCTGATCCCGCCTGCGCGATGCCGACGCGCTTGCCCTTGAGATCGGCCAGACCGTCAAGGCTCGCGCCCTTGGGCAGCACAAGATGAAGATCTTCGGGGAAGAGGTTGGCAATCACGCGCACATCGGGCTTTTGATTGCCCTCGAAGACGCCCACGCCCTTATAAGCAAAGTGCAGCGTCGCCGCCCCGGTAAGGCCGGCCTCCATCTGACCCGCCTGCACGGCATTCACGTTATGCGCCGAGGCATTGGTCGATTGCGCCATCGCCACAAGACCCGGCACGCCACAGTTGCCACCCTCGTCACATGGGCGCGAGCCGGGCGGGTTGGAAATGACGTTGGCGATGATGCCGCCAATCGGGAAATAGGTGCCCCCGGCACCGCCGGTGCCGATGCGGAAAAAGGTCATGTCCTGCGCAAGGGCGGGCCCGGCCAAGAGCGCACCGACCATCAGAGTGGCCGAAAATCGTTTCATGAATGTCATTTTTGACGTCTCCCCTGTTGTTTTCGTTGCGGGTGGGTCGTGAGTTGGCCAACAGACAACGCCCAATGGCGTTGGGCCGCGCCCCCCCGGTGCCTTGCATCGTGGCGCAGAAAAAACATAAATACAAATCGCAAATTCTTTGGATTAATATAAGTATACCTTATATAGGGGGCTATGAATCTGCTGCAACTCACGGTGTTTCGCGAGGTAATGCTGGCCGGCTCGGTCAGCCAGGCCGCGCGCAATCTTGGGCGCACACAGCCCGCCATCTCAAGTACCATTGCCCAGCTTGAAACCGAGCTTGGGATTTGCCTGTTTGACCGCAAGGGCAAGCGATTGTCGCCAGTGCCCGAGGCGCATTACCTTTTGGCCGAGGCGACGGAAATCCTTGACCGGTTGACATCGACACAGCGCAACATGCAAAACCTGCGCAATCTTGAAAGCGGCAGCCTGCGGATCGTGGCGATGCCGGGGCCGTCGGTGTTCCTTTTGCCGCGCATGATCAGCCGCATTACAGAGGCCCACGAGGGGATCAAGGTGACCGTGCTAACCCGAAGCTCGCCGCAGGTGCATCAATTGATGTCAACCCAGAGCTATGACCTCGGGATTGCCGATCTTGGTGTCGAATTCGGGATGAACACCCAATTGGTGCGCTCCGAACCCTTCGCCAGCGATTGCATTTGCGCGCTGCCCGCCGGTGACCCGCTTGCGCAAAAACCGGTGCTGACACCGGCCGATCTTGACGGCAGGCCGCTGGGGGCGCTGCATGCGGATCACCACAGCCACAAAGAGCTTCACAAGGCGTTCTCGACGGCCGGGCGGCACTTGGATGTGCGCTTTGAGACACAATATTACCTGCCGCTTCTGACCTTTGTCGAGGATGGCCTTGCCTATGCAATCATCGACACGCTGAGCGCGGAAAGCTATCTGCATTATCGCGGGGCGGATCAGGATCGGGTGGTGTTTCGCCCCTTCCGCCCCGGTATCACGCTGGCCTTTGCCACGCTGACCCCGGCGCATCGCCCGCCCTCGAAACTGGCGCAATCCTTCATCGCGCTCTGGCATGACGAGGTGCGGCGCATCAATGGGTTTTGGGGGGCGATTTAAGGACCCTCGGGCCAGTTGGTCGGATCAAGGATCACGCCAAGAACGCGCTCGGGGTCTTCTTCATGCGCAAGGTGCCCCAACCCGTCAAGCGTGATCGCGCGCGCGCACGGCATACGCTTGGCGGCGCGGGTGGATGTCTCGGGCGGCACCGCAAGATCGCGCGCGCCGGTCACCAAAAGGCAACGCGCGGTGATCTCTGGCAGGGCCGCCAAAAGCCCGTCCACAGTCCATTGCGCCATCATTTGCAGGGTCGCATCCACATGCTCGCGATCCGCAATAAGGCGCGCATAAAGCGCCAGCCCCTCGGGCGAAATCCGTGATCCGGTGCCCTCGATAAGGCGACGCGCGCGGGTGGTCTTATCCGCCCCGAGGGTGAACAGCGACGCGGTGAACGGATTGAGCGCCAACAGCTTGGCCAAGGCCGGGAAGAGCCAGCCGGCAACCCCTTCAAAGCGGCCCAAGGCGGCATTTATGCCCGCGATATCAGGCGGCTGGCCATTGGGCGCCGTCAAACGTTGGGCAAGGGCAAGCGCCACCGCCGCCCCGGCGGAATGACCGATGATCAATGACGGTTGCCAGCCTTGAGCCAGGCAAAGGCTGGCGATATCCTCGCTCATCCCCGCAAGGCCAAGGCGGCGGCGCGCCCCGGCGCGGCTCAACCCCTGACCGGGCAGATCAAGCGCAATCACCCGGTGGGTTTTGGCCAATGTGGGCATGATGTCGCGCCAGCTATGGGTCGAGGCCCCCGCGCCATGGATCAAAAGCGCAAGCGGCCCGCTGCCCATCTCCTGCACATGCCAGTGATGCGGCGGATGGTGAATGCGGCGCGACACGTCGTTCAGTGGCCAAGTGGCAAGATCGCGGCCCCACTCCATCGCCTAATCCCCAAGCGCGGCGGTCACAGCCGTCGAAATCATCCGAGCATCGGCGCGCGGCAAGGGCAGGTGGCGCGCGCCCATATCGGCGGCAAGCTGTGCCGGGGCGGGCCCGGGTCGCATGGCGGTGTCGATGACAATCGCCGGCAGGCCTTGGGCGCGCAGCAGGCCGGCAAGGCGTTTGGTATCCTCGGCGGCCTGTGTGCGGTCGCCTTGGCCATCAAGCGTGATATTTGCCCGCGCATCGGTCAAAAACGCGATCGCCGGGCTAAGCCCCTGACCCTGCGCCTGACGGGCAAGGGCAAGGGTCGCCTCAAGCGCGCTCGCCAAGGGCGTGCCGCCGCCACCGGGCAGGCCCGCAAGCTGTCGCTTGGCCTGTGCAAGGGCGCGGGTCGGGGCAAGGATCACATCGGCGGTTGTGCCGCGAAAGGCAATCATCGCAACCCGGTCACGGCGCGCATAGGCCTGCGCCAGCAACAGCTCGACCGCGCCCTTCGCTTCGGCCAAACGTGCCATCGCCGCCGACCCCGAGGCATCGACCGCAAAGATCAGCAAACGGTCGCTGCGATCCTCATAGCGGCGCAGGTGAATGTCGCCGGGATGGATAATAAGGCCCTTTGCCTCGGGGCGGGCGGCGCGGCGCGCGCCCTGCCAGGGGGCGGCGGCGCGCAGGGTGGCGATGATGTCGATCCGCGCGCGCCCGTCCGGCGTGCCGGGCCGGGCGGGCAAGGGTCGCCCCCGTTGCAGCGCCTTGCGCCGTTGCCCCGCCCCCGATCCGGTGGCGGCGCCGCGGTTTGGCCGGGTCTGGCTCAGCTGATCCAGCAGGGCGGGCGGTAAAAGCGCCGCAATCGCATCGACCAGAATGTCGTCGGGAATATCCGGCAGGTCGCTGCTTGCTTGCGCCTGATCTTGCGGCTCTTCGGGCGGGCTTTGCTCTTGCTGCTCTGGCTCTTGCGGCATTTGCGTGGCGCGCGAGGGATAGACAAGCTCGGCCGCAAGGCGAAGGTCATCGGGCGTCACCTCGTCCTGCCCCAGAAACGCGGCATTGGCCCGCGCAGCGCGCAGCGCCAGCAAGGGCGCGCGCAAACTGTCGATGCCGAAACTTTGCGCCAGCACCGCAAGCGTGGCGATATCGCCCGGCGCATGGCGGATCATCGCCAGCCGCGCGCGCGCCGTGGCAAGATCGGCGGGCGCGGGCAGCAAGGGTTTGGCGGCGGCGTGGTGAATGCCCTCAAGGCTGACGTAAAGTGCAAGCCGCTCGGTCAGCGTTATCGGCGCGGCCTCTTCGGCCTCGATCCCCTCATCAAGCAGGACAAGCGCGTGACCGGGGCTACTGTCCAGAAGTTGCGCCAAGCGCGCGGCAAGGCCCGGGCGGGTGCGCTCTGCCATGGTCAGGACAAGGCGCGCCGGGTGATCGGCCAGCCCCGGTGCGCGCACCAATTTGCCGCGCGCCAGCGTGGCGGCGATATCGGCGCCGCCAAAAAGCTGGGTATCGCTCAGGTCAGGGTGAATGCGCCGCGCAGGCCCCGCAAGGCGGGCAAGTGCGGTCTCGAACACCTGCCGCACCGGCCCCGCGCGGGCGCGCAGCGTCAAGCCCCGCAGCCCCTCGGGATCAATCGCCAAGAGCGTCAGCGCCCGCAGGGCGCGCGCCCATGCGGGGCTTTCGCGGCTCATCCCCAGACCTCGTCCATGGCGCGGGTGATGCGGGTGGCCGATCCGGCCTCGTCCAGAGGATCGCGGCGCAGACGGTGGCACAGCGCCAGCGGCCCGACGGCGCGCAGGTGGCTGCGTTCAAGCGCGGCCTCGCCGTGATAGGCCGCAAGCGCACGCCCCGCGCGCAGCAGGGTCAGCTCGCCGCGCAATCCGTCGGCGCCGATGGCGGTGCAAAGCGTGGCACAATCGCGCAGGATTTCATCGGGGGTGATCACGCCACGAAGGCCCTGACGCGCGGCGAGGATCGCCTTGCGGATCACGCTGTCTTCGGCCTGCCAGCGGGTCATGAAGGCGTCGGTGTCGCTCTCATAGGCGTCGCGGCGGCGGATCACCTCGATGCGCTGTTCGATATCGGTGGGCGAGCGCACCTCGACCGACAGGCCAAAACGATCCAGAAGCTGTGGGCGCAATTCGCCCTCTTCAGGGTTGCCCGAGCCAACCAGCACAAACCGCGCCGCATGGCGGATCGACAGGCCCTCGCGTTCGACCACATTCTCGCCCGATTGCGCCACATCAAGCAGCAGATCGACAATGTGATCCTCAAGCAGGTTGACCTCGTCGATATAGAGATAGCCCCGGTTGGCCCGCGCCAGAAGGCCCGGCTCGAACGCCTTTTCACCGCGCGTCAGCGCGCGTTCGATGTCAAGCGCGCCGGTCACCCGATCCTCGGTGACCCCAAGCGGAAGATCGACCACCGGGGTCGGGCGCTCGACGATCTCGTCGCTTGGCGCGGCGGCCCAATCGGGGGTGTCTTCGGGTGTTTCGGCGTTGACCGGGCTGCCTGCCACCATCCGGATCGGCGGCAACAGGGCGGCAAGCGCGCGCACCGCCGTGGATTTGCCGGTGCCGCGATCGCCAAACACCAGAACCCCGCCAAGGCCCGGCTCGACCGCCGTCAGGATCATGGCAAGTTTCATATCGTCCTGACCGACGATGGCGGAAAAGGGAAAGGGGGCTGTCATGGCTGTCCTTCGGGCGTGGCAAGGCGGGCGAGGGGGCTAAGACCGCCCCATGTGCCGCGCTCGCCGGTGATGTGAAACCGGGCGTAAAGCTCTTCTCGAAACCAGTCGCCGCCGCGCACGGCGGAGATGGCACGCGCGTGGGGGCCGTCACGGCGCGCGAATTGTGCCATGCTCGCGGCGTCGGGCCAGATCGAAAAGCGTCTCACCGTCAATCGTCTGAAGGTATCCCTCTTGGGTGGATTTAATGGCCCATGCGTTTGCCGCGGCTGTCGCAATACGAGCCTCGTCCTGCTCTTCATCTGGTGCGTGGC
>JAVVFB010000380.1:0-2022 GCA_032251095.1 Roseovarius sp.
GTTTTCCACCACATCCCAGATCTGCGGACCCTCGGTGCCCTCGTTGACGCTGGCCCAGCCGGCGACGACGTAATTTTTCGACGGATCAATCGCCTCGCCGGTTCTGAGCAGGGTCAAGTCGCTGATCCGGCTGCCCTGCGGCTTGTTTATGTCGATCCGGTAGCCAAGCCCGCCGGTCCGAACCATGTCGCCGCCCTGCTGGTAATAGGGGTCGGGGTTGAAGATGTTGTCGGCCACGTCCTCGAGAATGACCTTGATGAACTCACCGGTCATCTCGTTGCGATACGCCTTGCCATAGGTCATCGAGGTCACGTTGAAGATATCCTCGCGGGTGATGTCCTGACCGGGGATCAGGCTTGGCCCCCAACGGACGCCGGGGGACATGGCGATATCAGCGTCGCGTTCTGCAATCAGCGCGTCACAGATCAGATCGTCCCAGGTGCCGTTGAAATTGCCGCGACGATAGAGCAGGCCGTCAGTCTGGCCGATCACCTCGGTCAACTGGTCGAGATAGGGCGCGCGCTGTTCCTCGATGAGGGCGGCCACCTCTTTGTCAGGCTCGATCACATCCGAGAAGATCGGGATCAGCTTGTGGCGGAAACCCATCATCCGCCCGTCGCGCACGTCAAGATCGACGCGGCTCACGAACTTGCCGTTGCTGCCCGAGGCCACGATGATCGTCTCGCCCACCAGCACCGGCTCGGGCAGGGCGTCATGGGTGTGGCCCGACAGGATCACGTCGATGCCCCTGACGCGGCTGGCCATCTTCTTGTCCACGTCAAAGCCGTTGTGGCTGAGGCAGACAACCAGTTCGGCCCCCTGCCCGCGCACCTCGTCCACCATCGCCTGCATATTCTCGTCGCGGATACCGAAGGAGTATTCGGGGAACATCCAGCCGGGATTGGCGATCGGCATGTAGGGGAAGGCCTGACCGATGACAGCGATCTTGACGCCGCCGCGCTCGAAGAAGGTATAGGGCGGGAACATCTTGGCGGGCTCGTTCCATTCGGCGTCAAAGATGTTCTGTCCCAGAGCGGCAAAAGGCAGCCCCTCGACAATCTCGTGAACGCGGTCAGTGCCGAGGGTGAATTCCCAGTGGAAGGTCATCGCGTCGGGCTTGAGCGCGTTCATCACGTTGACCATGTCCTGCCCAGCCGTGTGGTAGCAGGTGTAGGAGCCGTGCCAGGTGTCGCCGCCATCGAGCAGGATCGCATCGGGACGGTCGGCGCGGATGGCGTTGATGACAGTCGCCACGCGATCCAGCCCGCCGACGCGCCCATAGGTCTTGGCCAGGGCGGAAAAATCATCATAGGTCAGCGCATAGGCCGAGGGCGTGCCATCCTCGATCCCGTAAAGCTTGCGGAAGGCGGCCCCGGTGACATGCGGGACCACGCCACGATTGTCGCCCACCCCGATGTTGATCGATGGCTCGCGGAAATAGATCGGCTTGAGCTGAGCGTGGATGTCGGTGATGTGGATCAGGCTCACATTGCCGAAGGTATCGAATTGGAGAAGCTGATCCTGCGTCAGAGCCTGCTGCGCGGCCAGTTTCGCCCAGTTGCCGAAGGAAGACGCGCCCAAGATGGCCGAGGCGGCCATGCTTGTCTGAAGAAAATCACGCCGCGAGATCATGTCGGACCTTTCACGCTTCGCATGTATCTCATGCGGTTTTTTGAATGTTTTAAGTTGAGGAAAACCCCGCTCGGGCACTGCCCGGCGGGGTGATCCGGTCAGTTGCGGATGGACGGTCCTTCGACTGACAACCCGTTGCCTCGGCTGGCCACGTAAAGCTCGAGCGCTGTGAACTCGGGGCTGCCCTCGGCAAAGGTCTCGGCGCGGGTGTCGCGGATGCAACCCTTGAAGCGGTTATGTGCGCCGTTGAGCTTGGTGTTCTTGAGCCGGTAGGTCGGGAAGCCGTTGATCTGGCCCTGGCTGAGATGGTCAGCCCGGATCATCCTCCCGTAATTGTCCTCGTGACAATTCGCGCAGCTCAATTCGAGCTGGCCGAAACGGGTGTAATAC
>JAVVFB010000381.1:0-1992 GCA_032251095.1 Roseovarius sp.
AACGTTCTTTTGCTTGGCTTCGCCCGCGCCGAGCTGGACTGCGAAATAACCATCGCGTTCAGCTGTGCGGTGCGACACTACCTGGCAATCTTCCAGCGCAAGAACGGTCACAGGCACATGCCGTCCGTCCTCCTGGAAGAGGCGGGTCATCCCGACTTTCTTTGCGATAACGCCTGTGCGCATCGTCAGTTACTCCTCAACAGAGGCACCCGCAGACCATCCGCAGGTGCTTGGCGGGCCACGGCGATAACCGCCGCAACCCCGTTCAGCCCGAATTGTCTTGCATCGCCCCGTCCGGGCTGAGTGCTCTGGCAGGCCGGATGGCCGCTGGAGCGAGACGGGGGACGCGGCCCGGATAATTATCCGGCGGTATCCACCCTATCGTCAGATCAGGCAGTTCGCCTGAACGATAGAGGCCCCTGCCGAAGCGGGGGCGTTTCGGCTGGCTTACGCCAGCTTGATCTCAACATTCACGCCAGCTGCCAGATCGAGCTTCATCAGCGCGTCGACGGTCTGGGCGTTGGGCTGCACGATATCGAGCAGCCGCTTGTAGGTGCGCACCTCGAACTGCTCGCGCGACTTTTTGTCGACGTGCGGGCCGCGGTTCACGGTGAACTTCTCGATACGCGTCGGCAGCGGAATGGGGCCACGAATAAGAGCGCCAGTGCGGCGGGCCGTATCTGCAATCTCTCCAGTAGCCTGGTCGAGAACGCGGTGATCGAACGCCTTGAGGCGAATACGGATATTCTGAGCTTCCATGTCCAACTACCGATGCGAAAGAGCCAAGGAGCCGCCGGTTGCCCGGCATTTCCAAAAAACAAAGGCCGGCCCCGCTCATTTTCCGGTTTCCCGAGAGCGGGCGGCCTCATTGAATGTCGTTCCAACACAGACGAATCTGCGTCGGGAGCCGCGCCTATACGGAGCGTGTAGGATTCTGGCAAGAGCCAAGTGTAAGGAAATTGCGCGGCAAGGAAATGCATCCCGCCTGACACCAAAAACCACGCGGCTCTCATACAACAAGGCCCGGCTCTCATGCGAGAGCCGGGCCTCAATGTCGTTCACCTTCGCCCCTTAGCGGAGCAAAAGCTTACTTGGTGATCTTGGCAACGACGCCCGAACCCACGGTGCGGCCGCCTTCGCGGATTGCGAAGCGCAGGCCTTCGTCCATGGCGATCGGTGCGATCAGCTTGACGCCGATGGTCACGTTGTCGCCCGGCATCACCATTTCGGTGCCTTCGGGAAGGATCACTTCGCCGGTCACGTCGGTGGTGCGGAAGTAGAACTGCGGGCGGTAGTTGGCGAAGAACGGCGTGTGACGGCCACCTTCGTCCTTCGACAGCACGTAGACTTCGGCGCTGAACTCGGTGTGCGGGCTGACCGAACCGGGCTTGCACAGCACCTGGCCGCGCTCAACGTCTTCACGGGCAACGCCGCGGATCAGGGCGCCGACGTTGTCGCCAGCTTCACCGCGATCAAGCAGCTTGCGGAACATTTCCACGCCGGTGACGGTGGTCTTGCGGGTGTCCTTGATGCCGACGATTTCGACTTCGTCGCCCACATTCACAATGCCGGTTTCGATACGGCCGGTCACCACGGTGCCGCGACCCGAGATCGAGAACACGTCTTCGATCGGCATCAGGAACGGCTTGTCGATCGGACGGTCAGGCTGCGGGATGTGCGCGTCGACAGCTTCGATCAGAGCGATGATCGAATCCTTGCCGATCGCGTCATCACGGCCTTCAAGCGCGGCGAGAGCCGAACCCTTGATGATCGGAATGTTATCACCGTCAAAATCATACGACGACAGCAGTTCGCGCACTTCGAGTTCGACGAGTTCGAGGATTTCCTCGTCATCGACCTGATCGACCTTGTTCATGTACACGACCAGTGCCGGCACGCCGACCTGACGGGCGAGCAGGATGTGCTCACGGGTCTGGGGCATCGGGCCATCTGCAGCAGACACAACCAGAATGGCTCCGTCCATCTGCGCTG
>JAVVFB010000382.1:0-1991 GCA_032251095.1 Roseovarius sp.
CTGGCGTCATCCGACCCAACTCGCGCATGGCAAGGCTGATCTCGCCCTTCTTGCCAACGGCCTGCACCCGCAGATCCTCAAGCGCAGATTCGTCACCCGCCTTGGCAATCGCCGTCAGATATTTGTCGCGCAGATCGTTCATGTCCGTCACCCCGTTCTGTCATGGGCGAGTTAGCGCGCATGACGCGCCTACGCAAGCACGCGGGCAAATTCACCCCGGCAGGATGCGTGCCTGAAAGCAGTTGTTGCGTGCCGAACGCACATCGACATAGGCCACTCCGGGCCATTGGAGCGCCCATTCGGCATGGGCCATCAGGTCCGTCGCCACCACCACCTTGCCTGTCCCGTAAACGATGCGCTCATCCGCGCCATAGCCCTTGAGCAGGTAATCGGGGCTGTCACGCAGCGCGGGCGGGATACCGGCTCCCTCGAACCGCACACAAGGCGCGGCACAAACGAAAATCGGCCCGGTCTCGGCATAGGGATGCAGCCCGTCAAACGGGCGATGCGCAAGCACGAGCATCTCCGCCCCCTCGGGGATGAACCCGAGGCAATGGCGACACGGGTTGCCGGGGCCATGCGCCACCTGCCGTTCGGGCGGCTTGCCATAGGCATCGGGCGCACCCGATTGCCAGGCGCGGACAAGATCGGTAGGCAGGGCGGCGATTCTGGGCATGTCGGGTCTCCTGATGCATGATGCCCGATCTTGCCCCGGCCTGATCAGTCGCGCGACCCGGATCCTGCGGATTCGCGCATGTGCTTTGCTGGTCGACTCGTCGAGCGCGTTCAGACCGCTCTCTTCTCGTCATGGTGGCTGTCGGTCTTGGCGGTATCCTCGGCGTAATGCGCATCCTGATGGAGTGGACGATCAGACCCGCCCAGACCCGCCGGAAGGTCTACCGCCGCGAGCGTCGTGACCATGATGAAGAGAGCAGACCTTGCCCGGCACCTGACGGATGCGAGCAGCGGGGGCCTGAACGGGCCAGGCTTGAAATCGCGCTCAACAGGGCGTGAGGTCACGGATTTGTCGCTTGGGTGTGAGGGCCTCTGACCGCATGCTGGACCGAACAAGGAGGGTTAGGTCATGGTCATCAGACTGCGGGAAGTGAAGGTGGGAACGCTGGCGCTTTTGATCGCGGCGGCGCTCTGCCTTCAGGGCAGAACCGCCGAGGCGGCGGAGCGCGCGACCTTGGTGGTCGCGGGGGGGTGTTTCTGGTGCGTCGAGGCCGATTTCGAAAAGGTGCGCGGCGTCATCGAGGCCGAATCGGGGTTCACCGGCGGCACGGTGGCCAACCCGACCTACAAACAGGTGACACGCGGCGGCACCGGCCATCTCGAGGCGGTGCGCATCACCTTCGATCCGGGCACGGTCACACGGGAGGCTCTTCTGGGCATGTTCCTGCGGTCGGTAGATCCGACCGACGCGGGCGGGCAATTCTGTGATCGCGGCCAGAGCTACAGAACGGCTATATTCGTCTCTGATCAACCGGAAAAGGCCCTCGCCGAGGCAGCCATCAGAAGGGCAGCGCAGGATCTTGGCCAGAGCATTGTCACGCCCGTCCTGGCTCTCGGAGATTTCTGGCCCGCTGACTCCTATCATCAGGATTATTACAAAAGCCGCGACATCGTGCTGACGCGCTTCGGACCGCGCCCGAAGGCAAGCGCCTATAAACTCTACCGCGAGGCTTGCGGGCGCGATGTGCGGGTGAAAGAGCTTTGGGGAACGGTCGCGCCTTTTGCCGGTCAGTCCTGAGCCAGAAAACCCCGGACCTCGGGCAATGTCGGGATCGCCCCCGACGCACCGTCGCGCGTGACCTGAAGCGCGGCGGCGGCACTGGCAAGGCGGAGCGCCGCGTGAACCGTGTGACCCATGGCAAGGGCGGCGACCACGTAACCCGCGAAACAGTCGCCGGCGCCCGTTGTGTCTCGAACAGGAACGGAATGAGCGCCAATAGAGACGGTTTCGCCGCTTTTTCGGTCATTCAAGACCG
>JAVVFB010000383.1:0-1979 GCA_032251095.1 Roseovarius sp.
GTTCTGGCCAACCTGTTGCTGTTGCTCGTGGCGCTGCATGTCGCGGGCGTCGTGCTGGCCTCGTTCCGCCACAATGAGAACCTCGCGCGCGCCATGGTCACCGGCGACAAGCGCGCCCCGCAACCGGGCGATATCGCCTGAGCGCGACGGTCAACACGGCGGGCCCTGATCCAGCGGGCCCGCCGCCTTTGTCTCAATCGTCGATGCCGGTGGGCAGGGTCGCGATATAGGTCATCAGGCTGATGCGGTCCTGAACCGAAAACGCCCGCGTGTTGATCATCGCCGCACCCGGATGCGCGTTCGAGATCTTGTTATAGACCTCGTCGGGTAACGCGGCAGCCTCGGTGCCCACGAAATTATGCTCGTCGCCCTCCCCCCAATCCATCGCGCGCCCGTCGAACCCGTGGCAGGCGGCGCAGGTCGTCTGGAAGATGGCGCGCCCTCTTGCGAAATCTCCTGCCCCCGGAATGACCTTGCGCGTATCATAGTCGATGAAGGCGCGCATGTCGGTCAGCCCCTCGCTGATGAAGGTTGCCACGCGCAGCATTTCCTCATCCGAGATCATCTCGGACGTGTAGGGATGGTTGGCATCGCGCAGGACAGGCATGATGGATTCCGCCGGTTGGCCGCGCATCCCCATGACGCCCTTGATCGCGGTGAAACGGCTGCCCTTCCGGTAAATCCCCTCAGCGCCTAGGTAGTCCCAGCCATGGCATTCCTTGCAGCGCCATGTGCCCGCACCCTCCTGTTTGGCACTTGCTGGATAGGCGGGATTGGTTCCCTCGGGTTTCGGGCGATCCAGCGCCTCCCACCAATTGTCGTAGATACGTCCACCAGCGGCGAGGGTCCATTCAAGCGACGGCACCTGCGGCGCGCCGTGAACGAATTCCTGCTGTTGAGGGCCGTGCTCCTGCGGCGCGACCGAAACCTCTGCCGACACGGTTTGAGCACTGACCGAAAGCCCGACTGCTGCAACGAACACGGCGCTGCGTCGTCTCAATTCCTTGAGTTTCATTTATGTTCCTCCCCAGAACTATAATCCGGCCAAACGCCTTCCCCGCGTGCTCAGCCAAAGCCCGTCCCGCGCGCTTATGGGGTTGAGTGTCGGGACGGCTGGCACATCATGGCAAGTCAGAATACCGGGTATTTGCGATGTCTGGCGGCAGTGTTAGACTTTGGTTTAGGTGATATGCAGCAACATTCATCCTTAAGTAGAAAATATATGAATGAAATAACCGAACTAACGGTGGTCGCTTGAAAACCCCCGGTAAGTCTGACCGTGTCCAGCGCGACCCGCGCCGCTCGGAACGCCTCATGTTTTGGTTGGCCGTCTTGCAACTGGTCTGTGCCGCCGCTTTCCTTTTCGATCTTGTTCAGGAATTTCCCGACCCGCGCTTTTGGGGCAACCTGTCGCTGGATGGGATCGCGCATCTGACCGTTGAACTCGCGATCATGGGGCTGCTTCTGCTGGGGTTTGCGATGGCGCGCCGGTCTCATCTTGATCTGAGCGCGCAGCGTGACGCGCTGGAGCAGAATCTCAGGTCCTTGCGTGCGGATTTCGACGACATCATCGAGGCCCGCTTTGCGGATTGGGGGCTGACAGCGGCACAACGCGACGTTGCCCTGCTCAGCCTGCGCGGCTTGCGCATCAAGGACATTGCCGCGATGCGAAACACCACCGAGGGCACCGTGAAGGCCCATATGAGCGCGGTGTTCCGCGCGGCGGGCGTCCGCACCCGGGGAGAGTTTGTCGGATTCTTCATGGAAGAATTCCTGGACCACGGGGCGGCGGCCCGCGACTGACCCTGCGCTTGTCATTTTCAGACAACCTGACAGCAAGCTGAAGCGGGAAGTGCCGCTTTGTCAGGATGCGCTCAGGTCGGCGCGCCAAACAGGTCTCAGCAGATGAAAAGGAGACCCTGCCATGAAACAGAGCCTGATTGCCCTTTCGCTTGTCGCCCTCCTGCCCGCAGGTGCGG
>JAVVFB010000384.1:0-1973 GCA_032251095.1 Roseovarius sp.
CGGCCTGTCCGGCCCGCGCCCAGGCACTGATCTCGGCCGCGCCGCCAAACCCCCAGAGCCAGACCACCAGCCCCAAAAGCGCAAGCGCCGCAAGGCTCAGGACGGGGCGGTGCATGTCACGCTCAGGCTGTCGGAATAGAGGTTACCCACATCGACACCGGCGAATTCCTGCTCGGCCGTCATGCTTGACAGCATCTGGCGGAATGTCTCCTGGCTCTCGTCCAGATCGGGTTTGGTGATCGTGTGGGTACAGCCCCCCGGCAGGGTGATCGGCCCGGCAAGGCTATAGGCCACGTAATAGGTCGGATCATAGGCCTCGATGCGCAGGGTATCGCCGGACGGCGGGCCAAAGCTGCGGGTATGCGTGGCGGTGATCCGGCCCTCGTTCACAACGACGCCGGTCGGGACCGGGTGATCAAGCGCGATCTTGGTCTCACCCTGATAGATGAAAAGATCGCCCTCAAACCCCTCGGGCCATTCCACCAGATCAAAGCCCTTGAGCTTTGCCAGTTCCGCCGCGCTCAGCACGCCGTCGCCATCCGGATCAAGCCCCATATCGCTCAGGATCATCAGGGAAAAGAAATCATCATAGCTCCAGGTCACCTCGACCCCTGCAAGGCGCCCCTCGGCGTCCGCCGAAAAGCGCAGCGCCACATCGACAAAGATATGCGGATGCGCGCCCGGTTGCGTCACCGGTAGGCAGAGAGAGGCGGCAAGCGCATAAGTCATTAGCTTTTTCATGCCAAAGCATTAGCCGCGCTGCCTGCGCGCCGCAAGCCGGTGGTGCACGCAGGCAAAGCCGATCGGCGAGGATCAGCGCGTCATGCGATCCGCCGCCAGATTCGAGGTTTTGCCAAGGATCTGATCCGCCCCGTGCAACACGTGCTGCGCGGTCGAGATG
This sequence comes from Roseovarius sp., assembly GCA_032251095.1. GTDB lineage: Bacteria > Pseudomonadota > Alphaproteobacteria > Rhodobacterales > Rhodobacteraceae > Roseovarius. The sequence goes on from JAVVFB010000384.1 coordinate 902, forward strand.
ATCTGCGGATCGGGGGCATGGGCGATCTCAAGGTCCTTGCCCGGATAATCCAGTGAATTCAGGAAATGCAGCATACAGTTCAGCCGCGCGCGCTTCTTGTCGTTGGATTTGACCACCGTCCAGGGCGCATCGGCGGTGTCGGTGTAAAAGAACATCGCCTCTTTCGCATCGGTATATTCCTGCCACTTGCCAAGGCTTTGCTTGTCAATCGGGCTTAGCTTCCACTGTTTCAGGGGATCGGTGGCGCGGCTGTCAAAGCGGCGTTTCTGCTCGCTCTGCGTGACCGAAAACCAGTATTTGTAAAGCCGGATGCCAGAGCGCACCAACATGCGTTCAAGCTCGGGCGTCTGGCGCATGAATTCAAGATATTCATGCGGCTCGCAAAACCCCATGACCCGCTCAACGCCCGCGCGGTTATACCACGAGCGGTCATAAAGCACGATCTCGCCCGAGGTCGGCAGATGCTCGATATAGCGCTGGAAAAACCACTGGCCGCGCTCGGTATCGGTCGGCTTGTTAAGCGCCACCACCCGCGCCGCGCGCGGATTGAGATGCTCGGTAAAGCGCTTGATGGTGCCGCCCTTGCCCGCCGCATCGCGCCCCTCGAAGAGCAGAACAAATTTCTGCCCGGTCTCTTGCGCCCAGATCTGAACCTTGAGCAGTTCGGCCTGAAGCTTGGCTTTCATGGCCTCATATTCGGATCGCCCCATTTTCTTGTCATAGGGGTATTCGCCATTCTCAAAGGATCGGCGCAACGTGGCCACCTGATCAAGATCATCAGGTGTTTCGATTTCAGACAGGGCCGCATCGCCAACGGGTTTCACACTCATTCCACGTCTCCTTTAAGGTTGCTCGCACAATCATAATAACAAGATGCTCACAGGTCTTTGATCAGCATCAACATGGCACCGCGCCGGACACAGGAATTGCGATGGACAGGGCCGGCAAACCCGGCCCCGCTGCGATCAACCGGCCCCGAGCTCTTTGGCGGGAACGTAAAGATCACCGCCTTCGCGGTATTTCTCGGCCATTGCCGCCATGCCCTCTTTCTGCGCCTCGGCGCGGATGTCGT
>JAVVFB010000385.1:0-1965 GCA_032251095.1 Roseovarius sp.
GAGGATCTCGCGCGTGCCCTCGATCGCGGCCTTGAGTCGAGCCTTGCCGACAGCGGCCCGATGCGAGCGCCCGAGCGGGGCACCGGTCAAGAGATCAAGGGAATGTCCGGGGAATTTGGCGCAGGGGCCAGACGAGAAACGCGGGTTAACCGGCCGCGCGCCGGGCAGTGCAATAGCCATGTGCTATCCTTCCAGATAAGCGCCCCTCGTTGGGGAGGGGTGTCCCAAGGACGCATCTACAGAAACCCCATAAAAACAGCAAGTGCCAAAGCGTGTTGCCATGCAGGTTCTGGCGACTTGTCGCAGAATGAAACGAGAATACTCGGGACCAAGTGGCACAAAACTGACACAGGATGTTCGCGGATTGTTGCTGCGAGGGCGGCGGCATGACGGACGTTTATCAGGCCAGCCCGATAAAACGGCAACGCGCGACAAAAGCCGAGATGGCCGCGCGCGCCACGTTCCTGATCGACTATGCCGAGCGTCATGGACCAGTCACGGTGCGCGGTCTCTACTATCAGGCCGAGGTCGCAGGTGTGCCGGGAATCGGCAAGACCGAAAGCGGCTATGACAAGGTGCAGGCGCAGGTGCTGGCGCTGCGGCGCGAGGGCCGCTTGCCATATCACTGCATAGCCGATGCAACCCGCTACATGCGCAAGCCCCGCACCTTCGACGGGTGGGAAGACGCTCTACAGGATACTGCGAGGCTCTACCGCAAAAACCTCTGGGCGAATACTGATCTGGAGGTTGAAATCTGGATCGAGAAATCGGCGCTTGCCGGTGTGATCTATCCGGTGACGGCAGAGTATGACGTGCCGCTCATGCCAACTGGCGGCTATACCTCAGAGACCTTTGCCTATGAGGCGGTGAGTCGCCTGCAAGGGACAGGTCGAACGCTGATCGTCTACAGCCTTTATGACTTTGACCGATCTGGCCGAGACGCTGCGGCATCGCTCAGGGAAAAGGTAGAGCGGTTCGGGCAGGAATACGGGGTCCCGGTCGTGTTCGAGGAGCTTGGGCTTACTGAGCTGCAAGTCGGCTACTTGGGCCTTCCAACGCGACCAGCCAAGCGCAAGAGCGAAGCCGATAAACGCTGGCCGCACGACTATGCCGCCGAGTTGGACGCAATACCGCCCGACACGCTGCGGGAAATGGTGCGCGCGGCTATCGAGCAACATCTGCCAGCGTATGAGTTGCAGCGCCTCAAAGAGATCGAGCGCGCCGAACGCCAGACCCTTCTTCGATTCATCGGAAGGGCAGCTTAACGCCACCGCGCCCCAGCATCATGGGCGTGGTGCTGGAGCGTCAACCCACCGGAGCAGACCGGCCAGGCCGGGCATATCCCACCGACCCGCCCTAGCCTTTGACCGTTGAGCGACATCAATGGGCTTATGATGATCCGGGGACTACCCCACCCCGCGCAGCACCGGCTCCTTCTGGGTCTGCGCAGAAACGCGACTACGTAACCCACCGGCTCAGACCGGGGACCGCACCGGCGCAGAGCTGCAAAGGGCGGGCTGAGTGAAAAGCTCAGGGGGAAGCGGCTGGCCACCGATAACAGGCATCGCGCGGATACGGATCAAGGAAGCGAAGGGCCTTCCCCTGTATATCGGGGGGAAGGAGCGGGGGCCGGATATTGTCTGACGCGAATTAGGTAACACTTGCTGACCTATCGCTTTCGTGGTATAGGTAAGCAATGCTGACCTATCAGGGCGCTCTATGTTCAATGTCGGTGACTTTCTTCTGTGCAAACCGGGCGGGCATTTCCGCGTGGAGATTGCCGCGTCTGGCCGTGCGGTTATCACGGTCGAGCGACCGGGTGAGCCGCGCCAGTTCATTCTGTGCGTGAGTGCTGGACATGCCAACCAAGCGCGAATGGCGCTCACTGACGCCGGTTTGACGGGGTTTGTGGCTCATGGGGCATGACTTGGTGCCAATGGCGGGCACTTTGGGAGGGGGGCCGTC
>JAVVFB010000386.1:0-1965 GCA_032251095.1 Roseovarius sp.
ACCGAGCATTCGGATCATGACAGCCGGATACTGGGCGTTTCCGCCGACGGCTGGGACGGACGCGCCGATGCCCGCGCCTTCATCGAACGTCACCAGGTCACCTTCCCGAACCTGATCGGCGACCCGCATGAGATCGCCGCCTGGTTCAAGGATATGTTCGAAAGCCGGATCGCCTTTCTTCTTGCGGTCAATGTCCTGTTGCTGTTCGTGGGCATGTTCATCGAGACCTCGGCGGCGATCCTTGTTCTGGCCCCGATCCTTGCACCGATTGCCGTCGCCTATGGGGTTGATCCGGTGCATTTCGGCCTGATCATCGTGGTCAATCTTGCCCTCGGCATGATCACCCCGCCGCTTGGCGTGAACCTTTTTGCCGCCTGCGCGGTGGCCAGGCTTCCGGTCGAAGCGATCATTCCACAGCTTTTGTGGTTCGTGCTCACCGTCTTTGGCGCGCTGATGATCATCACCTATGTGCCCGCCATCACCCTCTGGCCGATGCAAACCATTCTGGGAATAACACCATGACGACGCAAATCATCCATATCCTTGGCCTTGGCTCGATGGGGCTTGGCATGGCCAAATCGCTGTTGCGCGCGGGCCATGAGGTATACGGCTTTGACACCAATGCCGAGCGCCTTGCAGAGTTTTGCGCCGCGGGCGGCGCGGCCCTGACCCGTGAAAGCCCTGCGGCGCAGGTCTTGGTCTGTGTTGTTCTGAACGCCGATCAAACCCGCGCGGCGCTGTTTGGCGACACCGGCTGGGCCCGCGGCCTTGTGCCCGGCGCCACGATCATAAGCTGCGCCACCGTCGCGCCGGATTTCGCCATCGAGATGCAAGAGATCGCCCATGCGCGCGGGCTTTCCTATCTTGATGCGCCGATTTCCGGCGGCGCGGTCAAGGCGGCCGAGGGCAAGCTTTCGATCATGGCCTCGGGCACGCAGGCGGCCTTTGACGGCGCGGCACCGGCGCTTGCGGCAATGGCCGAAACCCTCCACCGTTTGGGCGAGACCGCCGGCCCCGGATCGGCGATGAAGGCGGTCAATCAACTGCTCGCGGGCGTGCATATCGCCGCCATGGGCGAGGCACTTGCCTTTGCCACCTCGCAGGGGCTTGATCTGGCGCGGGTGCTGGACGTGATCCGGGTGTCGGCCGGCACATCATGGATGTTTGAAAACCGCGCCCCGCATGTGATCGAGGCCGATTATGCGCCGCGCTCAACCATTGACATCTGGCCCAAGGACCTTGGGATTGTCACCGATATCGCCAAGAATTCCGGGCTTGAGGTGCCGCTGACGCAAGCGGCCCTTGGCGAGTATCGCGCCGCCTCTGCCGCCGGGATGGGGGCGATGGATGATGCCGCCATCACCCGCCATATCGCGGCGCGCGCGGGGCTAAAGCTGCCGGGGGATGCGTGATGCTTTTGGGCTGTATCGGCGATGATTTCACCGGCTCTTCGGACCTTGGCAATACCCTGAGCAAGGCCGGCATGCGGTCTGTGCAATATGTCGGCGTGCCCGATGCGCCCGCCGCGCACCATGTCGAGGCCGGGATTGTCGCGCTCAAATCCCGTTCGATCCCGGTGACCGAGGCCGTGGCGCAATCGCTGGCCGCGCTTGACTGGCTGCGCGATCAGGGCTGTCGGCAATTCTTGTTCAAATACTGCTCGACTTTCGATTCCACGCCCGAGGGCAATATCGGCCCTGTCGCCGAGGCGCTTGCCGATGCCTTGAACGCGCAAGAAGTCATCGTCTGCCCGGCCTTTCCCGCCACCGGGCGTTCGATCTATCAGGGGCATTTGTTTGTCGGTGATCACCTGCTCAGCGAAAGCGGCATGCAAGATCACCCGCTCACCCCGATGCGTGACCCTGACCTGCGCCGTTGGCTTGCGCATCAGACCCGCGGCACCGTCGGCCATGTGCCCGCCACCGCCGTTCTGGCCGGGGTCAAGGCCGTGCGCGCGGCCCTTGG
>JAVVFB010000387.1:0-1965 GCA_032251095.1 Roseovarius sp.
TTTCGCTTTCGCCGGCAAATCCGAGTTTGTAACCCTTGCACAGTGACACCCACGGATTGGCGGGCGGCAATGACGGCAGAGTATGATTTCATCATCATCGGGGCAGGATCGGCAGGCTGTGTTCTGGCCGAGAGGTTAAGCGCGAGCGGGCGCCACAGCGTCTTGATCCTCGAGGCCGGCGGGCGGGGCCGCTCGCCCTGGATCGCGCTGCCGCTTGGCTATGGCAAGACCTTCTTTGATGCGCGCGTGAACTGGAAATATCAGGCCGAGCCGGAAGAGACCCTTGCCGGGCGGCGCGCCTATTGGCCGCGTGGCAAGGGCGTCGGCGGATCGGGGTCGATCAACGCGCTGGTCTATGCGCGCGGGCTGCCGCAGGACTTTGACGATTGGGAGGCTTCGGGCGCCACCGGCTGGGGCTGGGACGCGGTGCGCCGGACCTATGAGGCGATGGAAACCCAGGTCGCCGCCGATGGCACGCGCACGGGCAGCGGCGCGCTGCATGTGCAGGATGTCTCGGATCAGATCCACCCGGTCAACCGCCATTTCTTTGCCGCCGCGCGCGAAGTTGGCCTGCCGCTTTGTGAGGATATCAACGGGGAAAAGAACGAGGGCGCGACGATCTACCGGATCAACACACGCGACGGGCGGCGCAATTCCTCGGCGCGCGCCTTTCTTAAACCGGCGCTCAGGCGGGCCAATGTGACGCTTGTCACCGGGGCGATGGTCGGACGGATCGGCTTTGACGGGCGGCGCGCGGTGTCGGTCGAGTATCACCACCGGGGCGCGCGCAAGACCCTGCGCGCGGGGCGCGAGATCATCCTGTCGGCCGGCAGCGTCACCTCGCCGCGCCTGTTGCAATTGTCGGGCATCGGCCCGGCGCAACACCTCAAATCGCTTGGCATCACGCCGCTCATGGATGCGCCGCATGTGGGCGGCAATCTTCAGGATCACCTTGGCATCAACTATTACTTTCGCGCCACCGAACCCACCCTCAACAACGAGTTGGCGCCGTTTCTCGGCAAGGTGCGCGCCGCCATCCGCTATGCCCTGACGCGGCGCGGGCCGCTGGCGCTTTCGGTCAATCAATGCGGTGGCTATTTCCGCTCAAGCGAGGGGCTGAACCGGGTCGATCAACAGCTTTATTTCAACCCGGTGACCTATACGACGACGCCCGATGGCACCCGTAGCGTGATCAAACCCGATCCGTTTGCCGGCTTCATCCTTGGCTTTCAGCCCTCGCGCCCGACAAGCCGGGGGCGCATCGACATCCGCGCCAATGATCCGGCGGCGCCGCCGCTGATCCGGCCCAATTCTTTGGCCACCGAAGAGGACCGCGCGCAGGTGATTGCGGGCGGGCGTCTATGCCAGCGTCTGATCACAAGCACCGCCCTGAGCGGGCTTGTGCAATCGGCCATGGGCCCCGATCTGCGCGCGATGGACGATGCCGCGATCCTTGAGGATTTTCGCCACCGCGCGGGCACGGTGTTTCACCCGGTAGGCACCTGTCGGATGGGCAGGGAGGCCGCCACATCGGTGGTTGACCCAAACCTGCGCCTGCACGGGATTTCGGGCTTGCGCGTGGTCGACGCCTCGGTGATGCCGACCATCACCTCCGGCAATACCAATGCGCCGACCATGATGCTCGCGCATCGCGCCGCCGACCTTATTTTGGCGGAGATTTAGCGCGCCTCAGCTGCCAGGGCGCAGGGTCGCCGTCATTTGCCGCAACAGGCCAATCACGCCACGCCCTCTGTGCCCCTCTGTGCCCCTCTGTGCGCGCGGCTGCCGACCTTTTCGTGCGTCAAAGGCTGAATTCCGATCAGACAGAGAAAACGGGGGCAGGAATAGCCTGCCCCCGTTCATGGGATACGCGAAGGCGGTCGATCTTCTCAGAGGATGAAATCACCATCCAGGAAGGAAAGCACCTCGACATTGACCAAAGTATCGGTTCCGTCACCATCGATG
>JAVVFB010000388.1:0-1957 GCA_032251095.1 Roseovarius sp.
CGAGTTTTATGAGTCGCCTGCCTAACTTCTTCTTGGCATAAATACTCAAACAAGAAAATTCGGCGAATTTTCTTGACCTGCCTCAGCCGCGGATCACACCGGCGAACTTGTCGAAGATCGCTTCGTTGGCGCAGATCACCTCGCCACCGGCAAGAATATCGCCGCCCTTGCGCAGTGGCTCGATGAATCCGCCTGCTTCACGCACGATCACGATGCCCGCCGCCATATCCCAGGCGTTCAGGCGCCGCTCCCAGAAACCATCATACCGCCCGGCCGCAACATAAGCCATATCAAGCGCCGCAGAGCCCCACCGGCGCACACCGGCACAGGTCGGCATGATCCGCGCCAGATCCTGAAGCGTTTCCGGCAGGTCGGCCCGCCCGCCAAACGGCAGACCCGTGGCAAAGATCGACTCGATCATCTTGGAGCGCCCCGAGACCCGCAGACGGCTTTCATTCAGCCAGGCACCCGCGCCTTTTTCCGCATAAAACGCCTCATCCTTGGCCGCGTCGTAAATTACCCCGGCGACAATCTCACCCTTGTGCTCAAGCGCGATCGAGACCGCCCAATGCGGCAACCCGTGCAGAAAATTCGTGGTGCCATCCAGCGGGTCGACGATCCAGCGCCGGGTCGGGTCTGTGCCCTCTTCGCCGCCGCCCTCTTCTGCCAGCCAGCCATAGGTTGGGCGCGCGCCCATCAGCTCGGTCTTGATGATCTTTTCAGCGGCGATATCGGCGCGGCTGACAAAGTCGCCGGCACCTTTCATTGACACCTGAAGGTTTTCGACCTCGCGGAAATCCTTGGCCAATGCCCGCCCCGCTTTGCGCGCGGCTTTCAGCATGACGTTGAGATTGGCACTACCTACCATTGCGACGGCTCCTTTTGGGTCAGGCCGCGCGTATACGCCGCAAGTGCGCGCCACACAAGGGGGCGGCGGCCCAAACCGGGCAAAGCCCCCCCCACGACCCCGCTTAATAGGGCATCGGGTGTTCTTTATGCGCCACCTCGATCTCGTCAAGCACCTCGTCGCTGAGCGTAATGTCCGCCGCCCCAAGCGCAATTTCAAGCTGCTCCGGCGTCGTCGCCCCGAAGATCGCAGAACACAGGAATGGCCGCGTCAGACACCAGCCAAGCGCCATCTGCGAGGGGTCAAGCCCGTGCCTTTGCGCAATCCCGAGATAGGCCTCGACGGCCCGAAAGGCGCGCACGGTCTTGCGCCCGCCGAGATCGCCGTTGATCGCCATCCGCGAGCCATCGGGCAGCGCGCCGCCCTGATACTTGCCCGTGAGAAACCCCGCCGCCAGCGGCGAGAACGCCAAAAGGCCGACATCCTCGTTCGCGCTCAGCTCGGCCAGATCGGTATCATAGAGCCGACACATCAGCGAATATTCGTTCTGGATCGTGGCCGCCCGTGGCCCATGCCCGGCCTCGGACAGGCGCAGCCATTGCGCCGTGCCCCAGGCGCTTTCGTTGGACAGGCCGAAATGGCGGATCGTGCCGCGCTCGACCTGGCGCTGCAACGCCTCAAGCGCCTCGTGCATGTGCGCAAGGGTCGCTTCGCGGTCCTGCCCCGAGGGATCAAACCGCCAGTTCTTGCGAAACATATAGCTGCCCCGATTGGGCCAGTGAAACTGATAAAGATCAATGCAATCGGTCTTGAGCCGACGCAACGAGCCCTCAATCGCCTGCGGAATGGTTTGGGCCGAGATCGGCGCGCCGCTGCGGGCGTGCTTGAACCCCTCGCCGGAATGCTTGGTGGCAAGGATCACGTCATCGCGCCGCCCGGTGCGGGCAAACCAGTCGCCGATGATCTCTTCGGTCCGCCCGGTGGTTGCGCCCGAGACCGGGGTGGTGGGATACATCTCGGCGGTGTCGATGAAATTGACGCCCGCCGCCAGCGCGCGGTCGATCTGCGCGTGGCCCTCGGGCGCGGTGTTCTGCGCGCCCCATGTCATCG
>JAVVFB010000389.1:0-1951 GCA_032251095.1 Roseovarius sp.
ACCCATTGGACAGCCCCTTTGAAGGTTCATCTCAGCTGCCATACTGGCCAGAAAGCTTGCCGTGGCCCGCACCTCAATTGGGATCAAAGACATTCATTCATAGCTGGAGGGGGTCGTGTTCATTCGCATTCATGCCACACGCTCCAACCTACTGGTTTCGCATGTGCGAGAAGCCTGAAGGCCGCTCCCACTTTTGGGCAACATGCTCTGGATTCAAATAGGTACAGTCACCCGGACTATTTTGTTGAAAAACTCGTGCTTGATCGAAGCGTAAGTTGCTGATTCAATTCTTCTGACCAGCGGGAGAATTGAGCAATGTTGGGACCGAGACAGGAAGCGCAGGCAGCACTTTTCTACGAGTTCTCGCTTGAGGATCACGTTCCGCAGGACCACCTTCTTCGCTCCATCGACCGGTTTGTCGATCTGAACAGCATCCGCACCCATCTTGCCGGTTTCTACAGTCACACCGGCCGTCCGTCGGTCGATCCCGAACTGCTGATCCGGATGCTGCTGGTCGGGTATTGCTTCGGCATCCGGTCCGAACGGCGGCTGTGCGAAGAGGTGCATCTGAACCTCGCGTATCGCTGGTTCTGCCGGCTTGACCTGAGTGACCGGGTCCCGGATCATTCGACGTTTTCAAAGAACCGACATGGGCGTTTCCGCGACAGCGAACTTCTGCGACACCTGTTCGAGACGACTGTCGCGCGCTGCATCGCGGAGGGTCTGGTCAGTGGCCAACGCATGGCCATCGACGCCAGCCTGATCGAGGCGGATGCCAACAAGCAGAACTCGACACCGAAGGACGACTGGGACGCGGCGCGGATTGATCCGGCGGATGCACCCCGTGCCGTGCGCGAGTATCTCGACACGCTGGACGAGGCAGCATTCGGTGCGGCCAGCGAGGTCCAGCCCAAGTTCACCTCGCATTCGGACCCGGCCAGCCAGTGGACCGCCGCGCGCAAGGGGCCCGCTTTCTTCAGCTATTCCGACAACTACCTGATCGACACGGATCATGGCGTGATTGTCGATGTAGAAGCCACAAGGTCGATCCGGCAGGCCGAGGTCGGATCGACCAAGACCATGCTGAAGCGGGTGAAGGCCAGGTTCGATCTGCACCCCGAACGCCTGATCGCGGATACGGCTTACGGCACCGGGCCGATGCTGGGCTGGCTGGTCGATCGCAAGATCGCGCCGCACATCCCGGTTATAGACAAGTCCGGACGCAACGACGGCACTTGGACGCGGGCAGAGTTCGAGTGGGACGCCGAGAACGACCAATATATCTGCCCCGAGGGCCATGAGCTGAAGCAGTTCCGCCGCAACTACTCGGACCCGAACCGGGGACCAACCGGCAAGGGCACAGCCCGTTACCGCGCATTGAAGGACGTCTGCCAGGCGTGCCCATCCAAAGCCAAATGCTGCCCCAACGCCGAGGCGCGCAAGATCACCCGCGAAGAGCATGAAGACGCCCGCCAAGTCGCCCGCGACATCGCCAAGACCCGCCAATACGACGTCTCGATGAATCTCCGAAAAAAGGTCGAGATGCTATTTGCCCACCTCAAACGCATCCTTGGCTTAGGCCGACTGCGATTACGTGGTCCATGCGGCGCAAATGACGAATTCCTCCTCGCCGCAACCGCCCAGAACCTCCGGAAACTGGCCAAGATCTTTCCCGCACCGCAGCAAACGCGAAAAGCCTGACAGGAAAGGCGCTCGCGCCGCATTTGGAACAGCCATTTCTGCGCTCGCAAACGTTAGTTTTTCCACACAATCGGCCGAACTCGGCCATCCACGCGACTTCCCAAATGGCTTCTTCACCCGTATGGTCAATGGCTTTTCCCCGTGATATCCGCTACTTCGTTGATCAAGTGGAATACACTGGACAGCAGAACCATAGACCAGCGGAAACACGTCCGCGCCGGAACTTGCCGAGCTGAACAAGGTCAAAAGT
>JAVVFB010000038.1:0-17985 GCA_032251095.1 Roseovarius sp.
GTCAAACATCCGCTCGATGATGATGCCGTTGACCTGTGGGCGCACTTCGGCCTCGGCCGAGGCCGCAACCCGCCCCGGCAAGGTTGAGGTCAGTGTTACCGTCTGGGGCTGAACCGTCACCACGGTGACCGGCGTTGGCCCCTGCGATTGCTGCGCGAGCGGCGCCATCGGCGCAACGGCCATGCAGGCCACCAACGACACGAAAAAACGCGAAACTGAAGGCATGGTGACCCCTTTCAAGATTAGCTATTGCCGCAAATGCGTCCGGGCATTTATAAAACCATTCAGTACCATAAATATGACGCGTTTTCGAAAGGCAACCCCGACCTTTGAAAAGCGCGCGGATTGGAGCGGTAAAAATGTGCCGAACCCCCGAAAATGCCGACGCGGCGGGCAAATTCAGGCGTGGACGCCCGATCACCCAAACCGCCGAGGCCCGCCGCGCCGAGATCTTTGCCGCTCTCGAATCGATTTACAACGACGCGGGTCTTGAGGGGGCGACCATGGCCTGTCTTGCGGCGCGCGCAGGCATGTCCAAGCGCACGCTCTATTCGGTTTTCGCCAGCCGCACCGCGCTTTTGCGCGCCTATCTGCACAGGGTCGGCGATGATTTCATCCGTCCGCTTCCCGCCCAGGACCGCAGCCTGCCGATTGCCGCGCGTCTGGAAAGGTTGCTGTCTCAGCGCCCGCGCCAACAGGGCTTTGGCCTCCCGCTTGAGGTGCTGCGCCTGATCATCGCGGAAACGCCGACCGCCCCAGAGGTCGGGCGCGATCTTGTCGACAGGATTTTCGCGCTTGATCACCAGATCATCAAGGACGAGCTTGACCTTGGCGTTGCACGCGACGAGATCGCAACCGAGGATACCGCACAGGCGGCGGCGCTTTTGCTTGATATGGTGCGACCCTGGCCGCTTGAATCCCTGCTTGATCCAGACCGCGCGCCGACATCGGCCCATATGACGGCGCGGCGTGCCCTGGCGATCGGGGTCTTTCTGAACGGCATTGCGGCGCGGTCTGAAACGCCCTGAAATACCGCCCCGAAAGGTCGCTTTTGGGATGCCTTCGGCAAAATCGACCGGATTCGGGTTGTAGCGCCCAAACCCCGCCGTATATTACCAGTGATCGACTGAAATAGTCTGAAAATGTGCCCGCCAACGTGGTGCTCTGACTGGCCCGGTTGACAGGGATGGACGAAACGGGGGGCACGACACATATGGACACCGCCGGTGGCTTTCTGCCGATCATTGCGGCACTGCCGTTTTTCGGGGCTTTGTTTCCGGGGCTGATGATTCAGGCCGGGCGCAACACCTGCGCCGCCTTTACCGCTGCCCCTACCATTCTCGCGCTCGTATTGTTGCTGCTCTGTGCGCCCGCGGTGATGCATGGCGAGGTGCTTCAGTTTCAACTCCCCTGGCTGCCCAAGCTTGGGCTGAATGTCAATTTCATGCTCGATGGGCTTGGCCTTTTGTTTGCCGGGCTGATCCTTGGCATCGGCCTTTTGATCATCCTTTATGCGCGGTTTTACCTGTCGCGCGAAGACCCGATGGGTCAGTTTTACACCTACCTCCTGTTGTTTCAGGGCGCGATGGTGGGCATTGTCCTGTCTGATAACATCCTGCTTTTGCTGGTGTTCTGGGAACTTACCTCGCTGTCGTCCTTCCTTTTGATCGGCTATTGGAAGCACCTTCCCGAAGGTCGCCAAGGCGCGCGCATGGCGTTGACCGTGACCGGCACCGGCGGGCTTGCGATGATCGCGGGCATGCTGATCCTTGGCAATATCGCCGGAAGCTATGACCTAAGCGTGATCCTGACCCAGAAAGAGGCGATTCAGGCCGATCCGATGTACCTGCCGGCCCTGCTGTTGATCCTTGCGGGGTGCTTCACCAAGTCGGCGCAATTCCCGTTTCACTTCTGGTTGCCGCATGCCATGGCCGCGCCGACGCCGGTCTCGGCCTATCTGCATTCGGCAACGATGGTCAAGGCGGGGCTGTTCCTGATGGCGCGGATGTGGCCGGTGCTGGCGGGCACGCCCGAGTGGTTTTACATCGTCGCCACGACCGGCCTGATCACCATGCTGATCGGCGCCAAGATTGCCCTGTTCAAGGATGACCTCAAGGCGCTTTTGGCGTTTTCGACCGTAAGCCACCTTGGCCTGATCACCATGCTGCTTGGCTTTGGCACCAAGATGGCCGCCGTTGCGGCGGTGTTTCACATCATCAACCACGCCACCTTCAAGGCGGCGCTGTTCATGTCGGCGGGCATTGTCGATCACGAGACCCACACCCGCGATATCAAGCGCCTTGGCGGCCTTCGCCACCTGATGCCGATCACCTTTGTGATCGTCACCTTCGCGGCGCTGTCGATGGCGGGCATTCCGCTTTTGAATGGCTTCCTGTCCAAGGAAATGATGCTTGAAGAGGCGGCGCATACCGTCTGGCAGGGCAATCAGTGGATCGTGCCCACGCTTGCCACTTTGGGCGCGCTGTTCTCGGTGGCCTATTCGTTTCGCTATATCGTGCATGTCTTCTGGGGCCCGGTGCGCGACGATTACCCGTCCAAGCCGCATGATCCCGGCTTTGGCATGTGGGCGGCGCCGGCCTTTCTTGTGGTGCTTGTGGTGGCCATCGGCGTGGCACCGTTCCTTGCAGAGCCGCTTGTGCGCGCCAGTGCAGGGGCGGTGATTGGCGGTGCCTTGCCCGAGTTTCACCTGAAGATCTGGCACGGCGTCACCCCGGCCCTGTTCTTGTCCGCCGCCGCGGTTCTGGGTGGTGCGATCCTTCTGGCGCTGCATGCGCCGCTGATGCGGCATTGGCTGGCGACCCCGCGCCCCGAGGCCAAAACCATGTTTGACGGCCTCACCCGCGCCGCCACGCGCGCAAGCCGCGCCTTCACCAACGGCGTGCACAACGGCGCGCTGACGCGCAATGGCGCGACCTTTACGGTGACGGTTCTGGCCGCCGGATGGCTGGCTTGGGCGGGCGGTGAGACCTTGCCGGCCACGCGCGAGATGCTGCCAATCACGGCGCTGCCTGCGATTGGCTGGCTGTTGTTGATCGTGGCCACGGTCGGGCTTGTGGCCTTTCATCGCAACCGCTTTCTGGCGCTGATGCTGATGGGGATTGTCGGGCTGATCGTGTCGCTTGGCTTTGTCTACTTCTCGGCGCCCGACCTTGCCCTGACGCAGATCTCGGTCGAGGTGGTGACCATCATCCTGCTGTTGCTGGCGCTGAACTTCATCCCCCGCACCACCCCGGTTGAAAGCAGCCCCGCACGCCGGATGCGCGATGCGGCCATTGCAATTGCAGGCGGCGTCGCGGTAACCGGGCTGACCTATGCCATCCTGATCAGCGATTTCGCCTTTGAAAGCATCTCGGCCTTTCACCTTGCAAATTCCTACAAGGGCGGCGGCGGCACCAATGTGGTCAACGTCATCCTCGTGGATTTCCGGGGCTTTGATACCTATGGCGAGATCATCGTTCTGGGCATCGCGGCGCTGGTGATCTTTGCGCTCACAGATACCGTTCTCAAGGGGCGTGGCGGGCGCTGGCTCGCCAATTGGGATCAGGACAAATACCGCGCGGCCGGCGATCGTCACCCGCTTATGATGGTGGTGGCGACGCGGGTGATGATGCCAATCGCCCTTATGGTCGGCGCCTTCATCTTCCTGCGTGGCCATAACGAGCCGGGCGGCGGGTTCATTGCCGGGCTGATCGTGGCGATTGCGTTTTTGATGCAATACATGGCTTCGGGCTTTGCTTGGGCCGAATCGCGCCAGCGAGTGACCTATCATGCCACCATCGGTGTCGGCGTTCTGATCGCGAGCCTGACCGGCCTTGGCGCCTGGCTTGCGGGCAAGCCGTTCCTGACAAGTGCCTATGGCTATATCCACCTGCCGCCGATCGAGGAATTCGAATGGGCCACCGCGATGGCGTTTGACACCGGCGTGTTCCTGACCGTGGTCGGCGCGGTGATGCTGGCGCTCAACAGCCTGTCGAGCATGGCGCGCCGCACCGGCGAGACCGTCAACATCTTCCCGATGGATATCAACCCGGCCCGCGCAGACGCAGACGGCACCGACGAGGGGGGCAAGTAACATGGAAATGCTACTGGCAAGTGCGATTGGCGGGCTAAGCGCGGCGGGCATCTATCTGATGCTGCGGCTGCGCAGCTTTCCGGTGATCATCGGCATTTCACTTCTGAGCTATGCGGTGAACCTGTTCCTGTTCGCCACCGGGCGGCTTGTGGTCAATGCGCCGCCGGTTCTGCGCAAGGGGGTTGAAACCTATTCCGATCCGCTGCCGCAGGCGCTTGTTCTGACGGCGATCGTGATCTCGTTCGGGATGACCGCCGTGATCGTGATCATGGCGCTTGGCTCTTACCTGTCATCGCGCAGTGATACCGTAAATATCACCGCCGACACCCCCGCCGAGCAGGAGGGCGAGGCATGAACCACTGGATCATCGCGCCTGTTGTCCTGCCGGCTGTCATGGCCTCGATCATCACGCTGACCCTGCGGTTTCACCCCAATTTGCAGCGGGTATTCTCGCTGGCAAGCTGTATCGCGCTGTTGATGATCGCGCTTGGCCTGACGGCGGTTGCCGCCACCGGCAGCATCGAGGTTTACGAGCTTGGCAACTGGCCCGCGCCCTTTGGCATCGTCCTTGTGCTGGATCGTTTGTCGGCGCTCATGGTGCTTATCACGGCGGCGCTTGCCCTCGTGGTGTTGCTCTATGCCACCGGCAGCGGCTGGGATCAGCGCGGCAACAACTTCCACGCCCTGTTCCAGTTTCAGCTTATGGGCATTTTCGGCGCCTTCCTGACCGGCGATGCCTTTAACCTCTTCGTGTTCTTCGAGGTGCTGCTGATTGCCTCTTATGGCTTGATGATCCATGGCGGCGGGCGGCGGCGGCTGCGCGCGGGCGTGCAATACGTGATCTACAATCTGCTTGGATCTACCCTGTTCCTGTTCGCGCTTGGCACGCTTTACGCGGTGACCGGCACGCTCAACATGGCCGATCTGGCCGAGCGGGCGGCGGATATTCCGGCGGGCGACAGCGGGTTGTTGCGGGTCGGCGCGGTGCTTTTGCTGCTGGTCTTTGCCATCAAGGCGGCGCTTTTGCCGCTGCATTTTTGGTTGCCGGAAACCTATGCCGAGGCCCCGGCCCCGGTGGCGGCGCTGTTCGCGATCATGACCAAGGTCGGCGGCTATGCGATCCTGCGGATGTATACGCTGGTCTTTGGGCCAGAGCTTGGCGCGACCGCCGATATCATCGCGCCGCTGATCCTGTTTGCGGCGCTTGTCACGCTGGCGGTAGGGATGGTCGGCATTCTGGGCGCCAAGCGACTTGGGCGGCTGGCGGCCTTTGCCGCGATTGCCTCGATGGGGACACTGTTGATCGCGATTTCCGGCTTTCGACATGAAACAACCGTGGCGGCAATCTATTACATGATCCACTCCACGTTTGCCGGCGCCCTGTTGTTTCTGGTGGTCGATCTGGTGCGCAGCCAACGCGGCGAGGCGCGTGGCGCGATGACACCCGCCCCGCGCATGGCGCAACACGGGTTGATTGCGACGCTGTTCTTTGCCTCGGCGATTGCAAGCGCCGGGATGCCGCCGCTGTCGGGCTTTATCGGCAAGTTGTTGATCATGGACGCGGTGCGCGACATGCCCGAGGTCTGGCTGATCTGGTCGGTGATCCTTGTCACCTCGCTTATCGGCATCCTTGGCTTTGCCCAGGCCGGCAGCGCGATCTTTTGGAAAACCGAAACGCCCGAGGCGCCGGTTGAAGACGCCGAAACCACGCCCGTTGCGGCCCCGCGCGCCCCGGCCCTGCCGCTGGTGGCGAGCTTTACCCTGCTGGCCGGGCTCATCGCCCTGTCGGTTTTCGCAGGCCCCGTGACCGGCTTTATCGAGGCCACAGCGGATCAGATCCACACCCCGAGCGGCTATATCAACGCCGTTCTCGGCCAACGCTGACGGAGGGCGAACGATGCTGCGTAAATGCCTGCCCCATCCCTTGCTGACCCTGACGCTTATCGTGGTCTGGCAAATGCTGGTGAACAAGCTGACGCTTGGCAATCTGGTGCTCGGGGGGGCCCTCGGGCTGATCATTCCGATCATCACCTCGCCCTATTGGCCCAACCGCCCACGCCTTAAAAGCGCGCCGCGCATTGTGGCCTATGTGCTTTTGGTGATCTGGGATATCATCGTCGCCAACGTTCAGGTCGCCTATATCATCCTGTTCAAGGCCAACGCCAATATCAAGCCCGCCTGGATCAGCATCCCGCTTGATCTGCGCACCCCCGAAGCGATTACCGTGCTGGCGGGCACCATCACCCTGACCCCCGGCACCGTCTCAAGCGACCTGTCGGCCGATGGCCGGAGCCTGTTGGTGCATTGCCTTGACGCACCAGACCCGGACGCGGTGCGCGACGATATCAAGAACCGCTATGAACGCCGTCTGAAGGAGATTTTCGAATGATCGAATACGCCCTCCTGTTTGCCTTTTCCTGTTATGGGCTGGCCTTGTTGATGAACATCTATCGTATCATCCAATCCCCCGGCCCCGGCGACCGCATCCTTGCGCTTGATACATTGGTGATCAACGCCATCGCGCTTTTGGCGCTGTTTGGCATCCTCGAAGGCACGACCGTCTATTTCGAGGCCTCGATGATCATCGCCATGACCGGCTTTATCTCAACCGTGTCCTTCACGCGCTTCATGCTGCGTGGCGACATCATCGAATAAGGGGCAGAGCGATGATCATAGAAATACTAATCACCGCCTGCCTTGTGATCAGTGGCATTTTCGGGTTGGTCGGCTCTTTCGGGCTTCTCAAGCTGCCCGATCCGATGATGCGCCTGCATGCGCCGACCAAGGCCACCACCCTTGGGGTGGGTGGCGCGCTCGTGGCCTCGATGCTTTATATGCATTTCATCAACGGAAACTTTTCGTTTCACGAGCTGATGATCACGCTGTTTTTGTTCCTGACGGCGCCGGTCACCGGCAATTTCATCGCCAAGACGCATCTGCATTTGAACCATAAGGCACGCGATCTGCCGCCCACCGGCACCGACCGGCCCTGGGCCAGCTATGAAAGCGATGCGATGCGTGAAAAGATCGAGGCCGAGCAGGACGCCACGGCAAATTAACCGATCCGCCGCCCGGTCCCGGCATCAAAGAGATGCATGTTGCGCGCCTCTATCGTAAGGCGCAGCACCCCCTCGCCCGGCATCACCCGATGCACGCCCGGCAGGCTTGCGGTAAAGCCCGCGCCCGAGGCCAGCTTGCCGTGCAAAAGCGTATTGGCACCAAGCGGTTCGGCCAACAACACCTGCATTTCAATCGGCCCTTCGGGATCTGGCACAAGATGCTCGGGGCGCAGCCCGAGCATGACCGGCCCCTGAACCCCCGTCGGATTGGGCAGCACCATCTCGCCCAGATAAAGCGCGCCGTCGCGCCCCTCGACCCGCACCACATTCATCGAGGGGCTGCCGATGAACTGCGCCGCGAATAAGGTCTCGGGGCGCTCGTAGACATCCAAAGGCGTGCCGATCTGTTCGGCTACGCCCCCGTTCATGACGATCATCCGGTCGGCCATGGTCATCGCTTCGACCTGATCATGGGTCACGTAAAGCGAGGTGATGCCAAGCTTTGATTGCAACTCCCTGATCTCAAGGCGCATCTGCACGCGCAGCTTGGCATCAAGGTTTGACAGAGGTTCATCGAACAGGAACACCGAGGGCGCGCGCACGATGGCACGCCCCATGGCGACGCGCTGACGCTGACCACCCGAAAGCTGTTTCGGTTTGCGATCAAGCAATTCGCTCAGCTGCAACAGCTTGGCGGCCTCGGCGACCTTGGCGGCGATCTCGGGCTTGGGCAGGCCCGCGATCCTAAGGCCATAGCCCATGTTCTGCGCCACGCTCATATGCGGGTAGAGCGCGTAATTCTGAAACACCATGGCGATGTCGCGGTCCATCGGCTCGCGATCATTGGCGCGTCGCCCATTGATCCGCAATTCGCCCTCGCTGATCGTTTCAAGCCCGGCAACCATGCGCAACAGCGTTGACTTGCCACAGCCCGAGGGGCCGACAATGACGATGAATTCGCCGTCCTTCACGCTCAGGCTCACGCCTTTGATCACCTCGGTCGTGCCAAAGCGTTTCTTGATGTTGTCAAGGTCTACGGTTGCCATTTCGTCTATTTCTCGCTGTCCACAAGCCCGCGGATAAACAGTTTCTGCATCGAGATGACCACCACCACCGGCGGCACCATCGCAAGGATGGAGGTGGCCATGATCACCGGCCAATCGGCCACATCATCGCCACTCGGGAACATCTGTTTTATGCCCATCACGATGGTGTTCATCGACGGGTCGGTGGTGATCAGAAGCGGCCAGAGGTACTGATTCCAGCCATAGATGAACAGGATCACGAACAGCGCCGCGATATTGGTGCGGCTCATCGGCAAGAGGATATCCCAGAAGAACCGCATCGGGCGCGCGCCGTCCACCCGCGCGGCTTCGGCCAATTCATCCGGCACGGTCAGAAAAAACTGGCGGAACAGGAACGTCGCCGTCGCCGAGGCGATCAGCGGAAAGATCAGGCCGGAATAGCTGTTGAGCATGCCAAAGCCGGCGATCACCTCATAGGTCGGCACGATCCGCACCTCGACCGGAAGCATCAGCGTCAGGAAAATCAGCCAGAAGAAGATATTGCGCCCCGGAAAACGGAAATAGACAATCGCAAAGGCCGACAAAAGCGAGATGATGATCTTGCCCACCGCGATCCCCATGGCCATCACCATCGAATTGGCCAGCATGGTCAGCACCGGCACATTCACCCCAGAAAACAGCGCGGCGGTATAGTTTTCGATAAAGCGATCACCGGGCCAGAGCGGCATCGGCGGCTTTACGATCTCGGGTTGGGTCACGGTCGAGGCGACAAAGGCAAGCCAGATCGGAAAGAAGATCACCAGCACCCCAACGATCATCAACAAATGCGTCAGCCACAGGCCCATGCCGCGCCGCTCGACCATGCCTGTGATCTCGCGCGCCATCAGTAATGCACCCGTTTTTCGACAAATTTGAACTGTGCCACGGTCAATAGCCCGACAACCACCAGCAAGATCACCGATTGCGCGGCGGATGATCCAAGATCCTGACCGACAAAGCCGTCGGAAAACACCTTGTAGACAAGGATCGTCGTGGCCTGTTGGGGCCCGCCGCTGGTGATGGTGTGGATGACGCCGAAGGTCTCGAAAAACGCATAGACCACGTTGACCACCAAAAGGAAAAACGTGGTCGGCGACAACAGCGGCAAGACGATGGTAAAGAACCGCCGCCAGAACCGCGCGCCGTCAATCGCCGCCGCCTCGATGATCGATCGCGGCACCGCCTGAAGCGCGGCGAAGAAGAACAGAAAGTTATAGCTGATCCGCCCCCAGCTTGAGGCGACGACGACCAATCCCATCGCCTCACCCTGGTTCAAGACGTGGTTCCAGTCATAGCCCAACTGCCCCAGATACCAGGCCACCACGCCAACGCGGGTGTTGAACATGAACAACCACAGCACCCCCGCCACCGCCGGTGCCACCGCATAGGGCCAGATCAAAAGCGTGCGGTAAACGCCGGCCGATTTCACAAGCCGATCCGCCAGCACCGCCAGAAACAGCGCGGGCACCATCGCGGTCAGCGTGACCAGCGTCGAAAAGATCGCCGTGGTGACAAAGGCGCTTCGGTAATAGGGATCGCCCAGAAGATATTCGAAATTGCCAAGCCCGACAAAGCGCGACGACAATCCGAACGGGTCGGGGATGAACAGCGATTGCCAGACCGCCTGCCCCGCCGGGTAAAAGAAAAACACCGCCGAGATCACCACCTGCGGCGCGATCAGGCAGAGCGGCAAAAGCCAACCTTTGAAGGTGACGCGTTTTTCCATGATCTGCCCTCTTGGATCAAACGGGCCGGGTTAATGCCCGGCCCGATCACACCCGTCTAGCGGTTGGCCTGTTCAAACCGGCGCAGCAATTGGTTGCCACGGGTCGCCGCACTATCAAGCGCCGCCTGCGCGTCCTTGTCGCCGGACCAGACCGCCTCAAGCTCTTCGTCGATGATGCCGCGAATCTGGTCGAACGAGCCAAGCCGAAGCCCCTTTGAATTCGCCGTCGGCTGTTTCGCGGTCATCTGGATCACCGCCACATCGGTGCCGGGGTTGGCCTTGTAAAACCCGTCGGCGCGGGTCTTTTCACCGGCCGCGATCGTGATCGGCAAATAGCCGGTGTCCTGATGCCACTTTGCCTGAATATCGACCGACGACAGGAAATTCAGAAACGCGGCGGCGGCTTTGTATTCCTGCGGCTCATGCCCCTCCATCACCCAGAGCGATGCCCCGCCGATGATGGTGTTCTGCGGCGCGCCATCCACCCCGTCCCAATAGGGCAAGGGGCGCACGTCAAAGTCAAACTGTGCCTCGGCCTTGATCCCGGCATATCCCGCAGAGCTTTCGGTAAAGAGCGCGCAGTCCCCGGCGCGGAAATTGGCACCGCCCTCGTTGCGTCGCCCGGCATAGATGAATTTGCCCTCTTTGGCCCATTCGCCCATTTGCGCGATATGCTGTACCTGAAGCGGGCCATTCAGGGCAAGCTCGGTGTCAAGCCCGGCAAACCCGTTATCCTTGGTGGCAAAGGGCACGTCATGATAGGCCGAGAGGTTTTCAAGGTGAATCCAGCTTTGCCAGGCGGTGGTCAGCGGGCAGTCGTGCCCAGCATTCTTGAGTTTATCCAGCGTCGCATCGACATTTTGCCAGGTGGAAAGGTCGGTATCGGGGTCTATCCCCGCCCCGGCAAGCGCATCGCGATTGACCCACAATACCGGGGTGGAGGAGTTGAACGGCAAAGACAGCATCTGCCCGTCGGTCGAGGTGTAATAGCCTTTGACCGAACCGATATAAGCATCGGCGTCGAAATCGGCGCCGGCATCGGCCATCACCTCATAAACCGGCTTGATCGCGCCTTTGGCCGACATCATCGTGGCGGTGCCAACCTCGAAGACCATAAGGATTTGCGGCTGTTCCCCGGCCCGGAACGCGGCGATGCCGGCGTTCAGGGTTTCGGAATAGTTGCCCTTATGGGTGGCCGTCACGTGATAATCGCCCTGGCCGCTGTTGAAGGTTTCAACCTGTGCTGCGACCAATTCGCCAAGGCGGCCGGTAAAGGCGTGCCAGAACTGAATGTCGGTTTGCGCCATGGCCGCCATCGGCGACAGCATCGTGGTTCCGGCGAGCAATGCGCCAAAGGCAGTCTTCTGCATGTCTTCCTCCCAGGTGACATGGCGGACCGCCTGGTGCCGTCCACCGAGATATTCAAACAGGGCACACGCTACACGGAAACCGGCATAACGCAATACCACCTTTCTTTGCCTATTTATAATATCATATTATTGTCATATACTACACAGACACAGGAAGGCCTCGACAATGTCCAACCGCCTGCGTCTGCGACAGCTGGAAGCGCTGGACTGCGTTGCCGAAACCGGGTCGATGACCCGCGCGGCAGAGGTGCTTGGCATCTCGCAACCCGCCGTCAGCCGCCTGTTGTCCGATCTTGCCGCCGAGGTCGGCTTTCAACTTTTTGACCGCCGCGACGGGCGCCTTGTCCCGACGCAAGAGGCGCAGATTCTGCTGCCGGATATCCACCGCCTGTTGGAAATGCTCGATCATATCGGCGAGGTCAGCCGCCATTTGAATGACCGCAAGGCCGGGCATCTGCGCATCGCCTGCCTGCCGGGATTTGCCACTAGCCACCTGCCCGAGGTTCTGGCGCATTTCCTGTCGGACCGCCCCGGTGTCACCGCCACGATAGAGCCCGACCGCCCCGAACGCATTCTGGAATGGATCGTCGGCGAGCAATACGACTTTGCCATCACCGATAATTTTGACGCTCACCCGGCGGTCACCAGCGAGACGGTTTTGGTGCGTTCGGTCTGTATCATGCCCGAGGATCACCCGCTTGCGGCGCGCGAGGTGATCATCCCCGCCGATCTTGCCGACGAAAAGATGATCCACACCCGCCGCGATTCCGCGTTTTACCGCGAGTTGACAGAGGCGTTCCTGTCCCAAGGCGTCGAAATGAATTCAATCGTCGAGACACGCCAGTTCACCGCCGCCGGTGAATTGGTGCTGCGCCGGGTCGGTCTGTCGGTCATAAGCGAGCTGGACGCGGCGGGTTATCTGGGGCGCGGGCTGGCGTTTCGCGCCTTTGCGCCCGCCGTGCCGCACCGTCTTGCGCTTGTGCGCCCGGTGAACAAACACCCGTCGATGATCACGCTGGAATTCATCGACATCTTCCGTGATAGCCTGCGCCCCTTCGAGGCCATCTAACCGCAAGCGGGCAAGGGGCGGCGCACCGCCCCTGACCGTTATCCTTAAAGGGCGACCGGCGTCACCAGCCCCTGTTCGCGCGCAAGCCGCGCCGCGACCGAAGCCACCGCCAGATCCTGAAGCCCGACGCCGGTGCCGTCAAAAAGCGTGATCTCGTCATCGTTGCTGCGGCCCGGATGGGTGCCATTGATCACCGCGCCAATCGCCGTCAGGTCAGCCTCGCCGATAAGGCCGCTGGCGACCGCATGCTGGGCCTCGCCGATGGTGATGGATTGCGCGATTTCATCGGCAAACACCGTGGCGAATTTGAACAGCGCCGGGTCGACCTCTTGCTTGCCCTTGGTGTCGGTGCCCATGCAGGCGATATGCGTGCCCGGCTTGATCCAATCGGCCATGATCAGCGGCTCGAACGCACTGGTGATGGTGATGATCACATCGGCTTCTGCGCCAAGTTCCTCGGGGCTGACCGCCTCGAAGGCAAGGCCAAGCTCTTGGGCCACCGCCGCCAGACGCGGCAGCATGTCGGGGTGCGGGTTCCAGGCGACAACCTTTTCAAAGTCACGCTGCTCGGCGGCGGCGCGCAACTGAAAGGTCGATTGATGCCCGGCACCGACCATGCCAAGCACCTTTGCATCCTTGCGCGCCAGATGCGCAATCGACACCGCAGAAGAGGCCGCCGTGCGCAGCGCCGTCAGGTAATTGCCGCCAACAAGCGCCGTCAGCCGCCCGGTATCGGGATCAAACAGGCAGACCGTCGATTGGTGATTGGTCAGGCCCTTGGCCATATTACCCGGCCAATAGCCCCCCGCCTTGACGCCCAGAACCATGCCCGCGCGATCAAAGCCCGATTTGAAGCCATAAAGCGCATCGGCATGGCCAATCGCCTCGCGGACCACCGGAAAGTTATAGGCATCACCGCGCGCCATCGCGCCGAACACGGCCTCGACGGCCGAAAAGGCATCGGGGCGGCGAATGACCTGTTCGCAAATCTCTTCGCTGACAATCAGCAGCCCGTCATCGGTATTGGCGCTCATCTGGTTCATCTCCAACAGTCTTCAGGTTTGAAAGGGGCGGCCCAAACCAAGCGGGCCGCCTTTGTTATTCGGGGTTTGCGGCTTAGTAGGCCTTCCCGCGCGCCGAGACCGGCCAAAGGGTTTCAACCTTGCCACCGCGCACACCGACATACCAATCGTGCACGTTGCAGGTCGGATCACAGTGACCCGGCACAAGGCGCAGCTTGTCATTGACCTTGAGCACGCCCTTCGGGTCGGCGACAACGCCATGCTCGTCCGAGCATTTGACATATTCCACGTCACTGCGGCCATAGATGGTCGGCAGGCCGCTATCGACCGATTGCGCCTTGAGACCGGCATCGACAATCGCCTTGTCGGCCTTGGCATGGGACATGACAGAGGTCAGGATGAACAGCGCGTTTTCCCATTCGCCCTGATCAATGCGCTTGCCGTCCTTGTCGAGGATACGCCCGTAATCGGCATCCATGAACGCGTAAGAGCCGCACTGAAGTTCGTTGAACACGCCCGAGGCCGATTCAAAGTAATACGACCCGGTGCCGCCGCCGCCAACGATATCGCTTTCGATGCCTTCGGCCTTGAGAAGGTCAAGCGTATCAGACACTTGCTGAATGGCGATATCTGTCTTGGCCTTGCGATCCTCATAGCTGTCCATGTGCTGCATCGCGCCCTGATAGGCCTGAATGCCGGCATATTTCAGGCCCGGCGCGGCCTCGATCGCCTTGGCAAGATCGACCACCGGCTGACCGAATTGCACACCGCAACGGCCCGCGCCCACGTCGATTTCGACCAAGCATTCGATCTGTGTGCCGTGCTTTTGCGCGGCGGCCGAAAGATCGGCGATGTTGTCGATATCATCGACGCAACAGATCGTGCGCGCGCCAAGTTTCGGCATGCGGGCAAGCCGGTCGATCTTTTCGGGCTGGCGCACCTGATTGGACACGAGCACATCCTTGATGCCGCCACGGGCGAATACCTCGGCCTCTGACACCTTCTGACAGCAGACGCCGCAAGACCCGCCAAGGCGTTCCTGCAACAGGGCCACATCGACCGATTTGTGCATCTTGCCATGAACCCGGTGGCGCATGCCGTGGGATTTGGCGAAATCGCCCATTTTCTTGATGTTGCGCTCAAGCGCGTCGAGATCCAGCACAAGGCAGGGCGTCTGGATATCGGCCTCGTCCATGCCCGGAAGGGCGGGCACGTCAAAGCCGACTTCGAGATCGTCAGATGTTACAGGCTTGTTCATTTCAGTATCCTCACTTGATCCAGGGAAGCGTGTCGAGATCGACATTGCCGCCGGTGATAATCACGCCGACGCGTTTGCCGGCAAAAATCTCGCGGTTCTTCAGGATCGTGGCCAGCGGCACGGCGCAGCTTGCC
Source organism: Roseovarius sp. (assembly GCA_032251095.1). Classification (GTDB taxonomy): domain Bacteria; phylum Pseudomonadota; class Alphaproteobacteria; order Rhodobacterales; family Rhodobacteraceae; genus Roseovarius. The sequence goes on from JAVVFB010000038.1 coordinate 14,796, forward strand.
TCGATCACGATTTTCATGCGCTGCCAGGTCAGCTTCATCGCCTCAACGATTTCCTGCTCGCTGGCGGTCAGGATATCGGTCACGTTATGCGACACGAAATGCCAGGTGTTGTCCTTGAGGGGCACCTTGAGGCCATCCGCCACCGTCACCGGCGCATCATCGGCGATGATGTGACCGGCCTTGAAACTGCGATAGGCGTCATCGGCCTGTTCCGGCTCTGCGGCGTAAATCTTGACGCTCGGCGCAAGGTTGCTGAGCGTCAGACAGGTGCCCGACACCATGCCACCGCCACCAATCGGCGCGATCACGGCATCAAGGCCCTCGGTCTGTTCCAGAAGTTCCGCCGAACAGGTCGCCTGCCCCGCGATCACCCGCACATCGTTATAGGGATGCACGAATTCGGCGCCGGTTTCAGCCTGAACGCGGGCAAACACCTCTTCGCGGCTTGTGGTCGAGGGCTCGCATTCGGTGATGATGCCGCCATAGCCACGCACGGCGGCCTTTTTGGCCTCGGGCGCGGTGCGCGGCATCACCACATGGCACGGAATGCCACGACGCCCGGCGGCATAGCTCAGGCTAAGCGCGTGATTGCCGGAACTGTGGGTTGCAACGCCGCGCTTTGCCATCTCGTCGCTCAGACCGAAAACCGCGTTTGACGCCCCGCGCACCTTGAACGCGCCGGCCTTTTGAAAGTTCTCGCATTTGAAGAACAGCTCTGCCCCGGTCAGATCATTGAGATAGGACGAGGTCAGAACCGGCGTGCGGTGGATATAGGGCGCGATGCGGTCGCGCGCCGCCAGCATGTCGTCAATCGTAAGCTGGCTGGCCGTTTTCATGTCAAGCATTCCGGTCTCTCCTTCAGGCGGCCTTGGCCAGGGCGGGCTTTGTGGTGGCGCGGAAATATTCCTGCGCGGCAACAACCCCGCTGCCAAGCTTGATGGGATAATCCAGATCGGCCATCGCCATTTCGATCGTGGCAAGACCGGACAGAACCATCGTATCGGTCAGGCTTCCAAGATGGCCGATCCGAAAGGCGCGGCCGTTCATCTCGCCCATGCCGATGCCAAAGCTGACACCATAGGTGGCAAAGACGTGCTCGATCAAGGCGTTGCTGTCAAAGCCTTCGGGCACGAACACCGCGCTGACCGTATCGGAATAAAGATCCGGGCTTTGCGCCACAAGCTTGAGCCCCCAGGCGTCAACCGCGCGGCGCACCCCCTCGGCCAGTCGATGATGGCGGGCATAGACATTCTCAAGCCCTTCCTCGAACAGCATCTTGAGGCTTTCAGCCATGCCATAGATCAACTGCAACGGCGGCGTATAGGGATATCCGCCCGCCGCATTGGCGGTCATCATGTCGCGGAAATCAAAGAAAGTACGTGGCAGTTTGGCGGTTTCCATCGCGGCAATCGCCTTGGGGCTAACCGCAAGAATCGCCATGCCGGTCGCCAGCATGAAGCCCTTTTGCGAGCCGGAAACGGCGATATCAACGCCCCAGTCATCCATCCGGAAATCCATCGAGCCAAGCGAGCTGACGCAATCGACGAACATCATCGCCGGGTGGCTGGCGGCATTCATCGCACGGCGGACGGCGGCGATATCGGACTTCACCCCGGTTGCGGTCTCATTATGCGTGACCAGAACCGCCTTGATGGTGTGATCGGTATCGGCGCTCAGCGCGTCTTGGAACTTGTCCGCAGGCGCACCGCTGCCCCAGGGGCATTCGATGATCTGCACGTCAAGACCGTGACGCTGGCACATATCAATCCAGCGGTGGCTGAACATGCCATAGCGCGCCACAAGAACCTTGTCGCCGGGGCTAAGCGTGTTGGAAATCGCCGCCTCCCAGCCGCCGGTGCCACTGGCGGGAAAGGTGATGATGGTGCCATCACTGGTGCCGAAGACAGCTTTACAGCCCTCAAGAACCGGGGTCAGTGTTTCGACAAACGCAGGCGAGCGGTGGTCCTGTGTCTGAACCTGCATTGCCCGGCGCAGACGGTCGGGCATGTTGGTGGGGCCCGGAATAAAGACTGGATTTTGATCTGACATGGCCGTGATCCTTTTTGGTGATGGCCTATACTGGCGCAAGATCCGATTCCCTGCAATTTTCTTGAAATTATTTTTCATTTTTAAAATTAAATAAACAAACTGCTGTTTTTATGCATTTTTTCTTTTTCCATATTTGCCCTTTTATTATTAATGAAAACGTTTTTTAATTGCATGCAAATGTCCACCGAAAGGAACCCGCACCGTGATACCCCCCAAACGCGCCCGCGGCCGCCCCAAATCACAGTTCAGCGAAAGCACGGCCGGGACCATGCAATCGCTTGATCGCGCGCTTGGCGTTCTGGTGGCCGTCGCGCGCGAGGACCGCGCGACGCTGACCGATCTGTCGCTGGCACTTGGCATTCCGACCGCGACCACGCACCGGATTTTGACCACCCTGCAAAAGCGCGACTTTGTGCGCTTTGACGACGAGCGTCAGGATTGGAGCATCGGCATCGAGGCCTATCGCACCGGGGTTGCCTTTCTCAAGCGCACCAACCTGTCGGATGTCGGCCGCCCGGTCATGCGTCGGCTGATGGAACAGACCGGCGAAACCGCGAACCTTGCCGTGCGCGACGGCGCCGAGGTGGTGTTCATCGGCCAGGTCGAAACCCAAAACCCGATCCGCGCCTTCTTTCCGCCCGGCTCGCGCACCCCGATGCATGCCTCTGGCACCGGCAAGGCGATCTTGGCCGCCCTGCCCGAGGATCGGCTTTTGACCCTGCTCAAGGGCGCGGGTTTGAAAGGGTTCACCCCCCACACCCATGTCACGCCCAAGGCGCTGTTTTCCGACCTTGCCAGGACCCGCGCGCGCGGCTGGTCGTTTGATCGAAACGAGCGTTATGACGGCATGTCCTGCATCGGCAGCGCGATCTTCAATGACCGGGGCGAGCCCTGCGCCGGGGTGTCGATCTCTGGCCCGAGCAGCCGCTTTTCCGACGCCCAGATCGCCGAATTCGGCGCAGCGGTGGCACAGGCGGCGGCAGAGATCACCCACCTGATCGCCGGGCAATCGCGTGACGCAACAGGCTAGAGCATGTTGCTCAAAAGTGGGACCCGGTTTTGAGCGATCCGAACATGCGAAATCAATAGGTTGGAGCGTGTTGCGCGACTGCGAATGAACGCGACACGCTCTAGTTACTCC
>JAVVFB010000390.1:0-1925 GCA_032251095.1 Roseovarius sp.
CGCGCGTGTCCTGCACCCCGCGCAACAGCCCAAGCGCCGAAACCTGCGCCGCATCGACAAGCTGAAACAGCGCCGCCGCCGCCAAAAGCTGTCGCCCGGCCGCCATCACCGCCGCGCGGTCGGGATCATCGGGGTCAAGAAACACCCCGATCAAAATGTCTGGCACCACCAGGAACATCACCATCGTCGTCACCGCCACCGCCCCGGCCATGCCAAGCACCACCTTTGCGCCGTCGCGCAAGGCCGGGCCGTCCCCGCGCCCAAAGGCTTGCCCCGCGCGCACCGTGGCCACGTTTGAGAGGCCGATATGCACCATGAACACCACCGAAGTCACCTGAAGCGCGATGCCATGCGCCGCCAGCGACAGCGTCCCGAGCCAGCCCATCATCACCGAGGCCGCCGCAAAAAGCCCGACCTCGGCCAGGCTGGTAATGCCAATCGGCCAGCCAAGGCGAAACACCGCGCCAAGCGCCTCCCAATCGGGGCGCCAGAAGCGTTGGAACAGGGCGTGCTCCGGCGCGCTTGCGGCGACATAGGCGCCAAGCGCCAGAAGCGCGGCGGTATTGACCAGAAGCGAGGCAATCGCGGCGCCGCGCACGCCCATCTCGGGAAAGCCGAAATTGCCGAAAATCAGCAGATAGTTGATGCCCACATTCACCACCACCGCCGCCAGCGTGACCCAAAGCACCACGCCGGTACGCTCAAGCGCCGCCAGATAGGATTTGAGCACCATCACCAGAAGGGCCGGCACGATCCCCCAACCGGCAATCTCAAGATACTGCCCGGCCAGTTCCGCGACGTCCGGGTCCTGCCCCAAAAGGGCAAAGACGCTGCGCGACCAGATCATCACCGGCAAGGCCAGCACGCCGTAAAACAGCGAGGCCCAAAGCCCCATGCGCGTGACCCGGCGCACCTGTGTTTCCTCGCCCGAGGCCTCGGCCGAGGCGACCATCGGCATCACCGCCCAGGCAAAGCCCGAGCCCATGATGAACAGAACGAAAAACAGCGTCCCGCCCAGCACTTCGGCGGCCAGGGCCTCGACCGAGTACCAGCCAAGCATGATCGCATCGCTCAGGTTGATGGCGAACTGCGCCACATGGCTGCCGATCAGCGGCAGTCCAAGCAACAGCACCGCGCGGGCGTGCTGGCGATATGTCAGGCGGTGTTGCATGGGCATGGCGTTAGACGGGGCGCGCGTCTTGCGCAAGTCTCGTCAGAGCGTGCCAAGCATCAGATGCGTTGACAGTGCCGCAATAAGCACGCCTGCCGCGATCTCCAAAAGCGGAACTGTGCGCGCCATGCCGCCTTGCGTGGCCAGCCGCGCAAGTGCGCCCTCGCGCAGTGTCACCGAGGCAAAAGCCACCACAAGCGTCACGCTCGCCGTGCCAAGCCCCATGGCAAAGGCCCCGAGGATGCCCGCCATATCAAGACCCATGCGCCATGTGAGAACCAGCAGGAACAGCGCCCCGGTGCAAGGCCGGATCGCCACCGCGCCAATCAGGGCTGCGGCGTCGCGCCAGCCGGTGGCGGCCTCGACCTCGGCCAGGCTCGGCCCGTGTTTATGCCCACAACTCGCGCAAGGGCTCTGATCACTTGGGCTAACCGGGTGCTGTTGGCTCTGACGCATCCGCCGCCAGCGGCGCCCCCCCCGGATCGCCAGCCAAAGCCCGATAAGCCCGATCGCGCCAAAGCTTGCAGGGGCCATGATATCCTCGGCCAGCCCGGTCATGCGCTGTCGCGTCAAATCGAACACCAGCACGCCCGCATAGACCAGACCCACCGCCGTCGCCGCCTGAGCAAGGCTAGAGGCAAGCGCCAGCATCCCAAGACGCAGCGCGCTGACCCGCGCGGCCACGCCATAGCCACCGATCAGGATCTTGCCATGCCCCGGCCCCGCCGCATGAAAAAATCCATAGGTGAAACAC
>JAVVFB010000391.1:0-1866 GCA_032251095.1 Roseovarius sp.
GTCCGAAGCATCAGCGTGCGCTCGACCCGGATCGAGACCTTTGATCGCACCGATGTGATCGTGCCGAACGCGGATTTCGTCAGCGGCACGGTGACCAACTATACCCGTGGCAATACGGTGGGCCGGGTGATCGTGCCGGTCGGCGTCGCCTATGGCAGCGATACCCGCAAGATCGAGAAGATCCTGCGCGAGATTGCCGAGGCGCATCCGATGGTCCTTGCGGTGCCGCCGCCGAATGTGATTTTCATAGGTTTTGGCGCCAGCTCGCTTGATTTTGAAATCCGCGCGATCCTGCGTGATGTCAATTGGGTGATGTCTGTCCACTCCGATATGAACCATGAAATCGCGCGCCGCTTTGTCGAAGAAGGCGTCGAAATTCCCTTCCCGCAACAGGATGTCTGGTTTCGCAATGGCGAGGCCCTGTCGGGCAAACCGACCCCCGCGCAAGAGACCCCGCCAAGCGACGCGAAACCGCCGTCAAGCGTGCCTGTGCAAAAGACCGAGGCCGATTATGACGCCGAGGGCGGCGACGGAGACGGGCGATGACCGAGCTGTTGTTTCGCGACGATCCCTACCTGAGCGAGGCAAGCGCCAAGGTGCTGGCCCATACGCAAGAGGGCGGCGTGGTGCTGGATCGGACGGTGTTTTACGCCACCGCCGGTGGGCAACCCGGCGATAGCGGGCGCCTCACATGGGACGGGCGCAGCTTGCCGATTGCCACGGCCGTCAAGGCCGAGGGTGACACGATCGCCCTTGTCCCGTCAGAGCCGGCGGCGCTTCCGCCGGTCGGGGCCATCGTGGTGCAAGGTCTCGATTGGTCCCGGCGCCATCGGCTGATGCGGATGCACACCGCGCTTCACCTCTTGTCGGTGATCATTCCGCTGCCCGTCACGGGCGGCGCGATTGCCGAGGAGCGAAGCCGCCTTGATTTCGACATGCCAGAGGCCCCCGAGGATCGCGATACCCTGCAAGAGCATCTCAACCTGTTGGTGGATCGCGATTTGCCGGTCACGGATGAATGGATCACCGATGACGTGCTGCGCGCCAATCCCGGCCTTGTGAAAACCATGTCGGTGATGCCGCCGCTTGGCTCGGGTCATGTGCGCCTTGTGCGGATCGGGCAGGGGCGCGATCAGGTCGATCTGCAACCCTGCGGTGGCACCCATGTGGCACGCACCGGCGAAATCGGCCGCCTGCGGCTTGGCAAGGTTGAAAACAAGGGCCGCCAGAACCGCCGGGTCTATCTTCACCTCGACAGTTAGAGCATGTTGCTCAAAAGTGGGAGCCGGTTTTGAGCTTCTGAAACATGCGAAATCAATAGGTTGGAGCGTGTTGCTCTAAGCGGCGCTCTGATCGCGCGTGTCCGGCCCGCGCGGTTCAAGATCTTGCGCGGTTTCCGGCAGACCTTCGCGCGACAACAGGATGGCGACCCGGCGCAGGCCGGGCACATGGCTGCATACGATCATCAGTGCGACCATGATCGGCACCGACAGGAACATCCCCGGAATGCCCCAGACCGCGGCCCAGAACGCCAGGCTGATGATGATCCCGAAGGATGAAAGCCGCAAGGCGCGCCCCATCAGCATCGGGTCGATGACATTGCCGTTCATGAATTGAATCCCGCCCACAAGCGCGAAAATCACCAGCGCCAGCGTGCGCAGGTATTGCGCCGCCGCCGACAGCCGCAAAAGACGCCCCACCACCGGCAGGCGCAGCGCGACCCCGTGCCAGCGGTCGCGGATCGCGGGCACGCGCAGCGCGAACACGATGCCAAGGATCAGCCCCGCCGTCCCAAGGCCAAGCGCAAGCGCATTGGCCTGAATGAAATCGCTGATCCCCATGACAAATTGCGTCAGCGGCGGCAGC
>JAVVFB010000392.1:0-1855 GCA_032251095.1 Roseovarius sp.
CACGATTGACGCCGTGAGGATGTCTCTTTTGGACGCGGCGCACAGGGGCGAGGTTTGGCGACACTCTGACAGATATCACCGCGTCTCATTTCATCATCGCGAGGCCGGGGTGCAACGCCCGCCGCCCCCTCCGACGCCAGACGCGCGAAAGGATCTGGTCGTTAAATATCTGGCGGCAAATCCCGGCTGGCACGGGTTTTGGGAGATAGGCCACGGCATTGGTCTAAGCATGGACGGGGTGAGGCGCGTCTGCGGCGATCTATTCGCGGCGGGCGCGGTCGAAAAGCGCCGCGCGGCGGATAACAGGTCGGTCGAATGCATGTTGGCGGAATGACCAAGGCGCGAACGGAAGCGGCAAAACGCCGGGCAAAGCGCCGGGTGATTACCGATCTGGCCGCAGTACCGAGGCGCAAAAAGCAGGGTGCCGCGCGAATGGCAGAGATTGCCGCCGCTGATCCAGAGGCCCAGTTGGCCGTTTTAAAGGCCCGCGCAAGGCAGGCGGGGCATAGCGCCGCTGATCTATCGGAGATGCGCCGTCCGGCGTACGGATGGCAAGCGGGGCAGGCAATATACGCCGTAGCGTCAGGCGACAGGGCTGATAGCCTTTGGGCAACGTATGACGCCTACAGGTCGGCATGGGAGAGATATGCCAAGGTGGTGCTTGGTCTAAGCCGCTATTCCAAGACCGCAAAAATCGAGATGATGCCCGACACGGTGGGAACGCGGGCAGATGATCAGCCGGATTTCCGTAGCGAAGAGGAAAAGGCCGCAAGTGCATCACGCGCAATGCAAGAATGGGGGGATGCCATGTTGCGGATCGGACCACATCATCGGGCGCTGATACGCGGCGCGGCGCGGGAGACGGTGGCTCTGATGAACGATGGCCAGGTGACGGCGCAAGGGCGGGCATTCGTGGCGGCGGTTGGTGCATTGGCAAAGGCGCTGGGGAAATAGTCACATTATTTTCGGGGAAACGCCGGAAAACCCCTTGACCAGTCCCGCGTTATGGCCTATACATAGGACATAGGCAAAGGGAGAGATGAAATGACCAGCAGCAAGAGGGAATATAAAATGAAACCATTTGACTTCGCCGGGGATCCGAAACTGCCAAGCGCAATCGCCATGCGTATGCAAGCTGTTGCAGATGAGCGTGCAGCGCGCGGTTTTATCAGCCCAGATGGCCAGACCCACACATGTGAAGGATGCCGCGATGTGTATGACGCTGGGCATGGTGTTTTGTCCACCGCGTATCGCAAGGCAAGCATGAAAGGGGAATAGTCATTACCACTTTCATCACAGACGCGCCATTCCTGATTGATCAGAAGATCAGCGGATACTTCAAGCTATGCCCCGGCTGCGGTCGCGCATTCATAGGCCGCAAAGATCAGCGCGTATGCGGCGACACATGCCGCAAAAGGGTGCAAAGGGCCGCGTCGTCCGGCACAACAAAACATCTATTGCCAAATAGCCCCCGAATACGCTAGTATCATCGCAACGCGAAATTGTGGACAGTGAGACGGACGCCCGGCAGGAAACTGCACGGGCGTTTCGCATGACCGGGTGGAGCAGGTGGTAGCTCGCGTGGCTCATAACCATGATGTCGGCGGTTCGACTCTGCCCCTACCAACCGCCAACCACCAACCACCAACTATCGACAGAGGCCACGGCTCAATGACAAGAGACCGCATGGCAGGCCATAGGTAGCAGCATCAATGTCGCGGCCTGCATCGGCGGCGCAATATGGTTTCGGGCGGAGATTCTGAACTGGGCGCTCGGATAGCTTCTGTGGCGCTTCGGGGGCGTGCATGGTCACCAGCGGGTCCTTCCGGGGGGCAAAACGTATGAGGGTAGCTGG
>JAVVFB010000393.1:0-1852 GCA_032251095.1 Roseovarius sp.
CATGAGCGTGCTATCCTTTTCCGTGCTCGACATTGTCTTCGGGCGTTAGGCCCACACAACTCTTCGAGCGGTTGGAAGGCGATGGTGGCGCTCCCGATGACGACGGGCGATAAGCCCTATCCCGGAACGAGCGACCACCATCATCGGATCGGGGAGGCCTCCCCGATCCGATACCAGCATTATCAATGCCAGCACGCTATGATTACCAGATTTTAAACAGACAATCCCGGACGCGGGGCAGCCCGAAGGGGGCGCCGCAGAGCCGGGATCCATCTTTGGTGTGTGGAGCCCTTCACGACGTGGACCCCTGTGTGTTGGAGCTGTGATATGATGGGTGCGGGCGGGAGATCGTTGGACCCCTGGTCTTTTAGACCGTGACCCGGCATGGATCCCCGCCCGCGTTCCTGAGTACCCAAACCTGAACAGTTGAATGAGGCTGTCTGAGCAGACCTCGTAGCACAGGGATAGGCACGATGATCATACACCCAAGCTGTGTCGGATGCGACATCTCAAAAGACCATCTCGATATTTTTGATGAACGGATCGGCAAAGTCGAACGGATCGCCAACCAAGCCTCCGCTTTGGCACCCCTGATCGAACGCTGGAAAGATCAGGACCTGCTGGTGCTTTTCGAGGCCACCGGTTCTTATGATAGCTGCCTGCGGCGGGCGCTGGCAGCCGCTGCCATTCCCTTTGCCCGCGTCAACCCGGCGCGTGCCCGCGATTTCGCCCGCGCCACCGGACGCCTTGCCAAAACCGATGCCATCGATGCCCAAATGCTTGCCGCCATGGCCCGCAGCCTGCGTCCGGCCTGCACATCCACACCATCTCCCGAACGCGAAGCCTTGGCCCGCCTGCATAAACGCCGCGACCAACTCGTCTTGATGCGCAAGCAGGAACGCACCCGCCTCGTCGCCATCGATGATCCCATCATCATCGAAGACATCGAGACCCACATCGCTTGGCTTGCCAAACAAATTGCCGAAATCGAACGCCAAATCAGCGCCCTGATCAAGGCCAGTGCTCAACTCACCGAAGATCAGCGCCTGCTGCGCTCTATCCCCGGAATCGGACCCGTTGCCGCCGCAACCCTTAGCGCCCTCATGCCCGAACTCGGATGGCTCTCGCCTAAATCCGTCGCTGCCATGGCGGGGCTCGCGCCGTTCAATGTCGATAGCGGCCAGTTTCGCGGCAGGCGCATCATCAAAGGCGGCAGACGGCGCGTCCGCGAAGCCCTCTATATGGCCGCCGTCAGTGCCATTCGCTCAGCCCATCGCTTCGCTCAAATCTACAAGGCCATGATCAATGCCGGAAAACCAGCCAAAGTCGCTATCATCGCTATCGCCAGAAAAATCCTCGTCACCGCAAATGCAATCATCCGAGATAAAAAACCATTCCATCCATGAACCAACAACACAGTTGCCGGCTCGGGGGCCGGGGTGACGAAAGAGAGGGCCCGGGGTGACGAATGTTGGTGACAAGGGAAGAAGGAGTCTTCCCAACCCAAAAAACACCTCTGTTCATATTGCAATGCAACAGAGGCTTCCCACATGCCATTGAGCATCTTTTTGGGATAATGTGCGCAAGATCCGTGCAGAGCGATCCACCGCACTTGTATTTATGTGCGTTCTGCCTATAGTCCGCGCGCCTGTTCTTTTAGTGAGTCGAAAATTCATGACCTTGCGTAATATCGCCATCATCGCCCATGTTGACCATGGAAAAACCACCCTTGTGGACCAGATGTTCCGGCAATCGGGTGCCGTGCGGGATAATCAGCGCGTTGCCGAACGTGCGATGGATTCCAATGCGCTGGAGCGTGAGCGGGGCATCACCATTCTGGCGAAATGCACCT
>JAVVFB010000394.1:0-1845 GCA_032251095.1 Roseovarius sp.
GAGTGACCGGGATGAACGCCTTTTGCGCATATCGCCTGCGGGCCGTGGGTTTGGGAGAGCTGGCATGAAACATCTGGTGATGATCACCTGTGCGGTTCTGATGCTTGCGGGCTGCACCGAAATCAAGGAACGCAGCTTTTTCGAGGGGAAATACTATCCTCCCAAGACGCGGGTCGAAAAGGGCGACCGCCGCAATTTCACCGCCTCGGTGCGGCGTGCCTCGCGCGGTATCAATGGCGCGCAACAGGCGGCCGTGCATGAGGCGACGCGCTATTGTCTGGAAAGTTTCGGTACATCCGAAATCGAATGGTCTGGCGTGGCCAAGGGCGAGGGACCGGTTTATGGCCGTTCGGGTGATACGGTATCGGTGACGGGTAGGTGCATCATATGGAAGTAACGCTTTTCATATCAGGGGCTTACGCCACTTGTCCTGGCTTGACCCAACTCAATTCCAAAAGACTGAACCCGTCCGATCCGGCGGCGCTCTGCACACTCGGCCATAACGAGTGTGCGCGCACCAGCGCGATTGCGGGCCTTCTGAAAGCAAAGTGAGAAAAGATGTCTGACCTACGCAAGATCATCATCGACGATCAGGAGATCGAGGTAGAAGGGGCAATGACCCTGATCCAGGCCTGTGAGGTCGCAGGCGTCGAGGTGCCGCGCTTTTGCTATCACGAGCGCCTGTCGATTGCCGGCAACTGCCGGATGTGCCTTGTCGAGGTCGTCGGTGGGCCGCCCAAACCGGCGGCCAGCTGTGCGATGCAGGTGCGCGACCTGCGCCCCGGTCCCGAAGGCCAGCCACCGGTTGTGAAAACCAACAGCCCGATGGTCAAGAAGGCCCGCGAGGGCGTGATGGAATTCCTGCTGATCAACCACCCGCTGGATTGCCCGATCTGCGATCAGGGCGGCGAGTGCGATCTTCAGGATCAGGCGATGGCCTATGGCGTTGATTTCAGCCGCTATCGCGAACCCAAGCGCGCCAGCGAAGACCTTGATCTTGGTCCGCTGGTCGAAACCCATATGACGCGCTGCATTTCCTGCACCCGCTGTGTGCGGTTCACCTCGGAGGTGGCCGGCATCATGCAGATGGGCCAGACCGGACGCGGCGAGGATGCCGAGATCACAAGCTATCTGGGCCAGACCCTCAACAGCAACCTTCAGGGCAATATCATTGATCTTTGCCCAGTCGGCGCGCTTGTCAGCAAGCCCTACGCCTTTACCGCGCGGCCGTGGGAATTGACCAAGACCGAGACCATCGACGTGATGGATGCCCTCGGCAGCAATATCCGGGTTGATTGCAAGGGCCGCGAAGTGATGCGCATCCTGCCGCGCAACCATGACGGCGTGAACGAGGAGTGGATTTCCGACAAGACCCGCTTTGTCTGGGACGGTCTGCGCCGTCAGCGTCTGGACAAGCCCTATGTGCGCGAAAACGGCAAACTGCGCCCCGCCACATGGGGCGAGGCGCTTGGTCGCGCGTCGGATGCGATAAAGGGCGCCAAGAAACTGGCAGGTCTGGTCGGTGATCTGGCGCCGGTCGAGGCGGCGTTTGCCCTTAAACAGCTGGTCGAGGGGCAGGGCGGACAGGTTGAATGCCGCACCGACAAGGCCCGCCTGCCAATTGGCAACCGCAGCGCCTATGTCGGCAATGTCGCCATCGAAGACCTTGATACTGCGAAGAATATCGTGCTGATCGGCACCGATCCGGCGGTCGAGGCGCCGGTGCTCAATGCCCGCATGCGTCGCGCCTGGATCAATGGCGCCAATGTCACCGTGGTCGGCCCCAAGGTCGACCTGACCTATGACTATGCCCATGCCGGCACCGACCGCGCCGCGCTTGACGGG
>JAVVFB010000395.1:0-1843 GCA_032251095.1 Roseovarius sp.
CAATCACGGCCAGCCGTGGCCCCGTCAGCCGACTGTTCGGCGCCGTTCATCCGCCCGTTCGCCCTCGCAGTTGTCACGCCAAGCCAACGCCGGAGCCACAATCCCCATAGCCCAAAACCGCCCCGCGGGTTCGTTCAATCCGGCTTCAATGAGGTCTGCCGGGCAGCCGTGTGGCAGCATCAGCGTTGCGTCCGCAGACCTCACAGAACCCTCCAGATTCCCTTGAGTGCTGATCTGTGATTCATCCTGTTTGGGAGGATGGATCATGTCAGCACCATTGCCAGACGCGCTTCGGTCGCGGTTTCAGATATTGGTTGAAGAAGGGTTGAGCGGGCGCGCGGCGGCGTTGCGTCTGAAGCTTTCACCCGCCACCGGGGCGTGGTGGGGGCTGGCGATCCGACGAACCGGGCAAGCGAGGCCAGCGCCCCAGGGCCGCCCTCGTGGCAAGGGCAAGCTTGATCCACATCGGTCGTTTCTCGTCGAACTGATCGGGCAGGACGGCGATATGACCATGCCTGAGCTGGCCGGTGCTCTGGCGGATGCGACCGGTGTCCACGCACACCCTGATGCGATTGGCCGGTTCCTGCGCAAGCTTGGGTTTACATATAAAAAAAGACGTTGGTCGCAACCGAGAGACGCCGTGCAAGGGTAAGAAAGCAACGCGACGATTGGTTCACTCACCGCCAGCCGGCTGTCTTGGCCCAGCCGGATCGTGTTGTTTTCATTGATGAGACGTCGGTCAAAACAAACCTGACACGCCAGCGCGGATGGTCGCCGCGTGGGGATCGGCTTGTCATGGATGCCCCCTTCGGATCGTGGGGGACACAGACCTTCATTGCGGGCCTCAGCGCCGATGCCTTGATCGCACCATGGGTCATCAAAGGCGCGATGGATGGCGAAGCCTTTGCGGCTTACGTCACTCAGGTGCTGGTCCCCGAACTTGCACCGGGAACGGTGGTCATCCTGGACAACCTCGCCACCCACAAGAACGCCGCCGCAGCCAAGGCCATGCGGGACGCGGGATGCTGGTTCTTGTTCTTGCCGCCATACAGCCCCGACCTGAACCCGATTGAAATGGCATTCTCCAAACTCAAAGCGCACCTGCGCAGGATCGGCGCTCGAACCTTCACCGATATGTTCCACGCCCTCACCGAAGTCTGCGATCTATTCTCGCCAGACGAATGCTGGAACTATTTCAAGGCTGCCGGGTATGTCTCAGGTTAAAGGTCGGTCGCTCTAGATTATCCTGCGCGCCGATGATGGATGGTAGCGATTTATATTTCGAATCAGATAGTTGTTCGGATTCGTGTGCGGTTTATGTTCAAGTTTTGATCGAGTAACAGGCTGTTCTGTCGAGTCATGGCGAGGCCCGGTCTTGCGGGTGACGCGATTGGATCGACACATACTCCACAAAGTTGGGACGGCGCATGTACCATCGACGGCAGTTCAAAGGCTTCGAGGTCGCTTGTTCAAATGCCAATGGTTTATAAGTTGCCTTGGCGCTATGGGCTCTGCGTTGCATTTCCCTTTTCCGACAAGAGGATTACCCTACCGTTCGCAACCCGCTTATGCATGAAGGACCGGGCGACACACATGAACCGTAAATTCACAGTTGTTTTTGTTTGCACAGCGAACCGCCTGCGATCACCTACAGCGGAAGACATTTTCAGCGACTGGCCGGGCATCGACGTTGTTTCAGCAGGTACGGACAGCGCAGCGCCGCGCGTTTTGACGAAAGAACTCGTGGAGACCGCTGACGCGATCTTTACCATGGAGGCGCATCATCGCGAGAGGATCAGAAAGAAGTTCAAGAAACGCCCTCGGGACAATCGGATCATCGCCT
>JAVVFB010000396.1:0-1842 GCA_032251095.1 Roseovarius sp.
CCCAAAAACAAGGCGAAATCGCTGAGCCTGACCCCAGAAGGGGTCGCGCATGCGCGGGAGATTCTCGCGCGGGATTTCAGCAAGGCTGAGTGACGGGCGGCTTTGCGGGACCTTCCAGTCGTTCGCTGCATCTGCGCGCAATTTGCTCGCATCCGCAGCACCAGCAACGTGCAGGGCGGCAGGACGAAGCCGCTTTCGCGGCAATGGCGCTTTTTGCTGGCGTTATGAGCCGATCATGGCGGCGCGTATTTTGCGATCTCGGCATCCTGTTTGACGATTGAGGTTTCTCAATCTGATGACAGGAGGATCTCATGAAGGAGGAGAAGACCACACCACTGCGCGAGCGGATGATCGAAGACATGCGCATTCGCGGAATGTCACCGAAGACCCAGCAAGGCCATATCAGAGCCGTCAGGTATTTTGCAGAGTTCATCGGTCGCTCACCCGATACAGCGACGCCGGATGAGTTGCGCGCGTACCAGCTTCACATGACAGATAGCGGCGTCTCGACCGGCGTGTTCAATGCGAGGATCGTGTCGCTGCGGTTCTTCTTCGGTATGACCTGCGGCCGGGAGGAGATGAAGCGGTACATGCAGTTCCGGCGTAAGGCAAAGAAACTGCCGGTTGTTTTGAGTGTCGAGGAGGTTGGTGATCTTCTGGCGGCGGTTCCTGGACCAGGGTTGAAGTATCGCGCGGCCTTGGGGATCAGCTATGGCGCTGGTTTGCGCGCATCCGAAGTCTGCAATCTCAAGGTCTCGGATATCGACAGCGACCGGATGCTGATTCATGTCGACGAGGGCAAGAATGACAAAGACCGCAAAGCAATGTTGTCACCGGCCTTGCTCGATCTGCTGCGTGACTACTGGCGCGAGGCGCGCCCCGAAGGTTGGCTGTTTCCGGGCAAACCCAAGATCATGGCTTTGTCGCCGCGTCAATTGAACCGGGCGTTCACGTCGGCCAAACATATGGCTGGGATCAACAAGCCCGCCACGCTGCACACCCTGCGCCACAGCTTTGCAACGCATCTGCTTGAGGCCGGGACGGATGTTCGGGTGATCCAGGTGCTTTTGGGACATTCCAAGCTCAGCACGACGGCGCGCTATACGCATGTCGCGACCAAGACCATCCGCGGCACCGTCAGCCCCTACGAGATGTTGGAGAAGCTACAGGATCACACCGTCAGGCGGGGGTTGGAGTAGCGGCCCGGGCGGTTGCCCCGCCCACGGCTGGAGATCGCTGACATCTTTCGACGATACGGTCCTGCGTGGCGGCAGGCCAATGCGGGGCATGTCAGCCTATCCCAGCTCAAGGTGATGTCGGCGATTGAAGCCTGCCGGACCGAGGCGCTCGGCGGGCATGTGGCGGGATGCACCAACTGCGGCCACCATCACATCGCATACAACAGCTGCAAGAACCGCCACTGTCCCAAATGTCAGGGACCTGCCGCGCGAGATTGGATGGAGGCGCGCGCCGAAGATTTACTGCCGGTCGAGTACTTCCACGTTGTTTTCACGATGCCGGCTGAGATCGCCCGCATCGCGTATTGGAACCAGAAGGCGGTCTACGGGCTGCTGTTCCGCGCATCGGCGCAGACCGTGATGACCATCGCGGCCGATCCCAAGCGCCTCGGAGCGAAGGTCGGCATAACCAGCGTCCTGCACACCTGGGGATCGGCGCTGACACACCATCCCCACATCCACATGATCGTCCCGGGCGGCGGCCTGTCAACTGATGGCAAACGTTGGGTCGCCTGCAGGCCGGGGTTCTTTCTGCACGTGCGAGTGTTGGCGCGGTTGTTCAGACGCCTGTTTCTGGAAGGGCTGATGGAGTTGCACCGATCAG
>JAVVFB010000397.1:0-1830 GCA_032251095.1 Roseovarius sp.
GTGAACTTCTTCCAGCCCTCGTTCAAGCTGATGGAAAAGACCCGCGACAGGGCCCGGGTGACGAAGCGATATCATCCGCCGCTGACACCGTTCCAGCGCGTGCAGGCCCATCCCGCCGTCGCGCAGGAAGCCAAGGACGCGCTTGCCGCCCAATTCGGGCAACTCGATCCGGTCGTCCTGCTTCACGCCATCCGCCAGTCACAAGCACGGTTGACGGCGCTGGCCGATGCAGAACCGGTCAATGAAGGCGCTCATGACCCCAGGGCAGACGTCGATGCCTTCCTGAGCGGTTTGCGCCATGCCTGGAAGGAAGGTGAGGTCAGGCCCACGTCGCGAAAAAAGCCGCCTGCGCCTCGAGGGCGGCGGCGCCCTGAATCGCCCCGAGTTTGTCGGAGACCATCAACTTAAGTAAGGATGATGGTTATGACAAAAAGCAAAATGGCAAATCGTTACTCGCCAGAGGTCCGCGCACGTGCGGTCCGGATGGTTTTTGAGCATCAAGGCTCTTATGAAACGCAGGCGGGCGCGATTGCGGCCATTGCACCCAAGATTGGCTGTATTCCTCAGACCTTGCGCGAATGGGTCAAGCAGGCCGAGAAAGACAGTGGCATGCGCGACGGTGTCACAACCGAGGAACGGGATCGGATCAAAGCACTGGAGCGTGAGGTGCGCGAGCTGCGCCAGGCGAATGAGATCCTGCGCAAGGCAAGCGCGTATTTTGCGCAGGCGGAACTCGACCGCCCACTGAAGCGATGATCGGCTTCATTGAAGATCAGCGCGTTGTCTACGGCGTCGAGTCGATCTGCAGGGTCTTGCCGATCGCGCCGTCGACATATTACCACCGCGTGGCGTGCCTCGCTGATCCGTCCAAAGCTTCGGAACGCCATCAGCGGGATGCAGTGCTACGCCCGGAGATCAAGCGTGTCTGGGATGAGAATTATCAGGTCTACGGTGTGCGCAAGGCATGGCACCAGCTGAAGCGTGAGGGCTTTACGCTCGCGCGTTGCACCGTGGAGCGCCTGATGAAACAGATCGGCATCCGTGGCGCTGTGCGTGGAAAGGTGGTCAAGACAACGATCCCTGACACATCAGCGCCCTGTCCGCGTGACAAGGTAAACCGCGTGTTCCGGGCACCAGCCCCAAATCTGCTCTGGGTCAGCGATTTTACCTACGTGTCCACGTGGCAGGGCTTCATCTATGTGGCCTTTGTCATCGACACATTCGCTGATCGCATCGTCGGATGGCGGGTCTCGCGATCCGCCAAAACAGACTTTGTCCTCGATGCGCTGGAACAGGCCCTGCATGATCGACGGCCAGTCCAGAAAAGCGGATTGGTTCATCATTCGGATCGCGGTGGGCAATATTTGTCCATTCGATACACCGAGCGTTTGGCCGAAGCTGGCATCGAACCATCGGTCGGCAGCGTTGGTGACAGTTACGACAACGCCCTCGCTGAGACGATCAACGGGCTTTACAAAACCGAACTTGTCCATCGCCAAGGCCCGTGGCGTAACATGCAGGATCTGGAAATGGCCACCCTCGGATGGGTCGATTGGTTCAACCACAGACGCCTGCTTGGCCCCATCGGAAACATCCCGCCAGCGGAGGCTGAGGAGAACTTCTATACACAGCGCGACGTGCTCGATATGGTCGCGTGAAATGAAGCTATAGGTCTCCGGTGAAACCGGGACAATTCAGTCGGCGTGAACTCCTCGCTTGCGCTGACGGCGTAGTTCGTATTCGGCGCATCGGCCGCGACCGCGCGGGTCGGCTGAACGCGACTCTCGGGATAGCGGAACTGCACGACATAATGCGGGGTCTCGCGCGCCT
>JAVVFB010000398.1:0-1820 GCA_032251095.1 Roseovarius sp.
GCTTGGCCAGCACCTCGGCGCTTGAAATCACACCGGGAAGGCCGGCACCGGGATGGGTGCTTGCACCGACAAGAAACAGGCCCTTCGCCTCTTCGCTCACGTTATGCGGGCGAAACCAGGCGCTTTGCAAAATCCGCGGCTCGATGGAAAAGCCGGTGCCATGCGGGCTTAGGTATCGGTCGCGGAAGGTGTCAGGCGTGAACACCTCTGACGCCGACAGATGCCCCCCAAGACCGGGCAAAAGCTGATCCTCCAACACGGCCTGCACCTTTTGGCGATAAGGCTCGGCCATTTCGGGCCAATTGACCGGGTTGGCATGGCCCAGATGGGGCACCGGGCTCAGGGCATAAAACGTGTCATCGCCCTCGGGCGCAACGCCGGGATCGGTGACGCTTGGGCGATGCACGTAAAGGCTCATGTCATCAGCAAGCTTGCCGGTCTTGAAAATATCGCGCACCAGCCCCCGATACCGCGGGCCATTCAGAATGGTGTGATGCCCGGCATCCGCCCATTTGCCGCGCGTGCCCTTGGTGCCGAAATACCAGACGAACAGGCTCATTGACCAACGCGCGCGCTTAAGGCGCGCCGGCGTCCAGCGGCGTTTCTTGTGATTGCGCAAAAGGTGGTCATAGGTGTGCCCGGCATCGGCGTTCGACACGATAATATCCCCGCCAAGCACCTCGCCCCCGGCAAGACGCACCCCTTGGGCGCGGCCCTCGCGGATCAGGATTTCGTCAACCTCGGCGCCCTGGCGCACGATGCCGCCCTGATCGTGGATCACACCGGCCATGGCGCGCGCGACCGCATCAACACCGCCAATGGCGTAATGCACGCCGAATTCCTTTTCCAGATGGCTGACAAGCGCATACATCGACGTCACATTGAACGGATCGCCACCAATGAACAGCGGATGAAACGACAGCGCCATGCGCAGCCGCTCATCCTTGACCCGGCTTGCCGCATGGGCATAGACCGATTTGTCGGCGCGCAGCCGCGCGAAGGTCGGCAAGACCTTGATCGTATCCATGATCCGATGCATCGAGCGGCGGCCAAGATCCTCGAAGCCGACCCAATAGCGGCGCTCGCTGTCGCGCAAGAACCTGTCATAGCCCCGGAGGTCGCGCGGCGACAGGCGGCTAACTTCGGCGCGCATCGCGTCGGTATCCTGACGGGCGGTAAAGCGGCTGCCATCAGGCCAGCGGATTTCATAGAACGGGTCAAGCGGGCGCAGATCAACATCGGCGTCAAAGTCACGTCCGCAGGCGGCCCATAATTCGCGAAACACCTGCGGCACGGTCACGATGGTCGGGCCAAGGTCAAACCTGTGGCCATTCTGCGTGATGCTTGATCCGCGCCCACCGGGGCCATCAAGACGATCAAGCACCGTCACGCGATAGCCCTTGGCCCCAAGCCGCATGGCCGACGCCAGCCCCCCAAGACCGGCGCCGATGACAATGGCATGCGGTCCGTCGGCGCGGGTCGCTTGTTCGATGAGGCGGGGATCTACACGTGTCAACATTTCACAACCCTACAACTGTCTAGTTTGCTTGACAATCATTTACCGCACCTCTTTTCACGGGCCACAAACCATGTCAGACTAATTGGACAGTCCGTAAGGGAGCGGTGCCATTCAAACCGTCAGCCTCAGTTTTTTCCGCTTTTCCCCCGGTTTTGACCGGCTTTGGGCGCTGACCATGATGGGAGCAGCGCGCCTGTCGATGGGGCGGATTCCCGGTATCGGGTTCTGGAAACTGCTTGGATCGGGCACTGGCGAGGGGTTTACACCGATCCCGAACACCGGCGTTTATGCGATTCTCGCG
>JAVVFB010000399.1:0-1816 GCA_032251095.1 Roseovarius sp.
GCGCTGTTCATCGCGGTCATACTCGCCGCCATCTGGCAGCGTCCAGTCGATCAAATCATGCCAGAAGCCGCCCTTCGTAGTTCGCCCTGAACAACCCTCAACGCACTGACTTTACGTGTGAAACAGATGTTTTCTGTCGCCATTGATTGCAGGGTTTCGTATAATTTCAGCCGAAACCTTGCAATTTCGGGGTGGGCGATGAAGGCGAAACCGAAGGGGCCTGAGCAAGACGATCTGTTTCGCGCGCGGCTGGTCGAGATCATCGACATGCGTCATGAGCTGGTGAAACTGGCCGCGCTGATCGACTGGGAGTTCTTTGATCGCGAATGGGCGGGGTTCTTCCCGTCCGAGGCGGGGCGGCCCGCCACGCCCTCGCGCCTGGTCGCGGGCCTTCTCTATCTGCAGCATGCCTACAGGCTGTCGGATGAGGCCGTGGTCGCACGCTGGGTGGAGACCCCCTATTACCAACATTTCTGCGGCGAGACTTTCTTCCAGCATCGCCCGCCCATCGACCCGTCCTCGCTCACGCGCTGGCGGAACCGGATCGGCGAGGAAGGCGTAGAATGGCTGCTGACCAAGACAATCGAGGCCGGGCGCGCCTCTGGGGCTGTGGATGACAAAAGCCTTGAGCGGGTCTCGGTCGACACGACGGTGATGGAAAAGAATATCGCCTATCCGACCGATGCGCGGCTCTATGAACGCGCGCGCTCGAAGCTGGTCGCGTTGGCCCGTGAAGCGGGTGTCGAGCTGCGTCAGACCTACGCACGGCTTGGCCCGCGCCTCGCACGGCAGGTCGGGCGCTATGCCCATGCGCGTCAGTTCAAGCGCCTGCGCAAGGCGCTGCGAACGCTGAAAGGCTATACTGGCCGGGTCATGCGCGATCTGCGCCGTCACCTGAGCGGTATTCCCGCAGGCGCGCTGCGCGAGGAAATCTGCGATGCACTGGTGCTGACCGGGCGGCTGCTGGCCCAGAAGCCGAAGGACAAGAACAAGATCTACAGCCTGCATGAGCCCGAGGTCGATTGCATCTCGAAAGGCAAGGCGCGGGTGCGCTACGAATTCGGCACCAAGGTCTCGGTTGCCGCCACCATCGCGGAAGGTTTCATCGTTGGCGCGCGCTCCATGCCCGGCAACCCCTATGACGGCCACACCCTGGCAGATGCGCTGGATCAGGTCGAAGTGCTGACCGACATCCGCCCCTCGCTGGCCGTGGTGGATCGAGGCTATCGCGGCCATGGTGTGACGCGCACTCGCGTGCTGATCAGCGGCATGCGCAAGGGCATCTCGCCCATGCTGGCGAAACTCCTGCGAAGGCGCAGCGCCATCGAGGCCGAGATCGGGCACATGAAAACAGACGGTCGACTGACGCGATGCCCACTCAAGGGAACGGCAGGCGATGCGATCTTTGCCGTTCTCTGCGCCTGCGGCCACAATATCCGCAAGATACTGGCCCATCTGAGGGCTATTTTGGCGCTGTTCATCGCGGTCATACTCGCCGCCATCTGGCAGCGTCCAGTCGATCAAATCATGCCAGAAGCCGCCTAAGGGGATTGTTCAGGGCGAACTAAGTGCAGTTTTGCGGCCTTTCGGCCTGATTTGCTCGCCTCGGGGTCATGCCGGGCAAGGGTTCAGACGGCGAAGCTGGACGAGGCGGCGCATGTTGTAGGCGAGGTTTTTCATCCCGATCTTGGCCTTGGCCCGCACCATGCCGATCGTGCGCACGAGTGTGCCGCCCATATCGTTGGCCTGCGCGCCGAAGATGTGCTCGACCCGGACCCGCACCGTCGATTTGGTCCGGTTGCTGCCCTTGGCCTGT
>JAVVFB010000039.1:0-17759 GCA_032251095.1 Roseovarius sp.
GTTCCATTCATCGGGCGTGAAAACCGTATAGCCGCCGACCGGATTGAGCGTTAGCTCGCCCAGCAAAAGCCGACCCTGATGAATATAGAAATCCGCACGCACCAGAGGAAAGCCCTGTGACAGGGTGCGCGCCGCGTCGAGCATCTCGTCAAGGGCGGCGGGTTTGGGCGGGGGCGGGCCAAAGGGCGCGAAATTGGCATAGGTAAAGGGCATCGGCTCCCACTCGGGGCTCAGGAAGATGCTGCGCAAATCGCTATAGCGGCTTTCGCAATACTGGACAAAGCGAGGCTCGCCGTTGAACACGAAAATCTTGTAATCCGGGATATCGCCGCCGCCATTGTCAAGGTAGTGCTCGGCGATGATGCGCGCGGGCGAGGCGGCATAATACCATTCGCCCTTATGGTCGGCCATGTTGGTTTTCATCCAGCGGTCAAGCCGTTTGCGCGCGGCCTCATTGTCGATCACCTGACCGGGGGCCTTGATCACATTCCAGGCGCTGCCGTTGGTGACCTTGAGGGCGTAAGCCTCGGGCAGGGCCGCAAAATCCACCGCATCGGCACTGTCCCAGACGCCGTGCAAGTCATTCATCAGGTGCCCAAGCCCATGCTTTTCGGCATAGGCGCGCAGCCTGTACTTGTCGGTGATGACGGCGTTTTGTGCCCGCCTGTCGTTGATCTTGAGCCAGCACATCTTTTCACTGATGGTGCGCGGGTTTTCAAGATCTGGCCAGACCCCGAAAATACGCTTGTAGGTGACGCGGGTCAGCGCCTCGTGAAAATCCATGCGAGGAAAGCGAAGGTGCGCCTCTATATGACGTGTCGAGCGCCAGCGCGAGGCATGGCGGGCCATGAATGCCTTGAAGTCCTTGCCCATGCTGCTTTGCCTTTTCCCTCATCTTGTGGGGGGCTCCTATCAAGGAACACGCCCCGAATCCAGTGCCTCGGTCACGGCTGATCGTTATCCTGCTTCGCGCGTTTGATCCGCTTTTTCAAAAGACGGCGGCCAATGACCACGCTCAGCCCGCGCGAGGTCACGGCAAAGCCGATCATCCCAAGACCCACGGCATTCAGCCCGATCACCCAGATCCCACTGAGCATGATCCCGGCATAAACCGTCATTGCAGCCATCTGAATCAACAGGGCGGTGCCGCCCTTGTTGGCCGAAAACATCGCATGATGCAGAGCAAAGCCCAGAATGTTGATCAGCGCGGCCATGATCAACAGCCGGAACAGCCAGATATGTTCCAGCAAGGGCGCGCCAAAGACCTGTTCGATCACAACGGGCAGCACCGCGAAAAGGGCCGCGCCCCCGATCACCACCACGATCGCAGCGACCTTGAGCTGTTGCACCACCAGATCGCGCAGCCCGGTCCAGTCGCCCCGCCCCGAAAGGCGCGAGAAATCCGGCAAGAGCAGCGGCCCAAGCAGACGGGTCGGCCCTGAAACGCCTGTGGACAACTGCCGCGCCAGTTGCAGCACCGCCGCCTGTGCCGGGCCAAGCTGTGCGCCGACAAACAGCGTGGTCAGGTGGTTTACCGCCATCGGCCCGGTGCCAATCAGGTTCGACATCAGCAGGAAATGCCAGATGCCGGGAAACAGCATGCCAGTGCGGCGAAAATTGAGCGAGAATTTTGGCCGCAGATCGCGCTTGATCAGCTCATAAGCACAAACCGCCATGGTCATCGCGCCGCTGATCACGAAGGCGGCAAACCACGCCATCGCAAGATGCACCACCGTGCCGCCCAACCCGATCGCCACCAGCACCAGCACCAGCCGGATCACCGCATTCATTCCGTGTTGCAGCGCCAGTATCTCGATGCGATCAAACAGCCGCAGCACCCCGTTCGAGGTGGCATTGGTCACGAAAATGATCAGGATCATGAACCAGGGGGCCATCTCGGTGACCTGCGCATTCCAGCCGAACCAGACCGCCGCCTGAGGGATCAGCAGGATCGCGGCGGTTATGGCCAAGGCCATGGTGATGAAATCAATACCAAGCGCCAGACCGATCAACCGGCGCAACCGATCCTCTTCGCCGCGTTCCTGCGCAATCACCCCAAAGCGCAACACCGCCTGCCAGGATTCGAACTTGGCCACTTCGGCAAAGACCCGGATATAGGCGATCAGCAGCATCACCATGCCAAGGTCCGCTGCGCCAAGGGTGCGCAGGATGATCACGTTGGTGGCAAGGTTGAGCAGGCCAAACACCACCCTGCTGCCAACAATCATGCTGGCATTATGCAAAAAGCGGCGGTGAATGTCCTTGTGGCTCACATGCGGTCCGAATGGATTGCTGGGCGCTTGCCGTCAATCCAGAGGCGAGGGCGAGGCTTCGGTGAAAATGGTCTGCTTGCGCCCGAACTTGCCCTTTTCCTCGGCAATCATTGTCCAGCGCACACCCGGATAGCGACGCGAGGCAAGCGCCATCTGCACATGCCACCAATAGGGCGGCTGTTGCGTCGTGTGGGCATTGCGCCCGTCGGGCAGGGTTTTTTCCGCCGGATAACAGGCCGCTACGATCATCACAAAGCCGCTGGCGCGTGAAAACATCTCGTCGATCACCCAAGGCACATCTGCGGGCGAGACATGTTCAAGCACATCGGTTGAGATCACGCCGCCATAGGTGTCGCTGCCGATATCGGCAAAGGGCGCGTGGCCCGGATCATAACAGCGCACGCGCAGCCCGGGCAGGGCGCTGGATTGGCGATAGGGGCTATCCTCGGGTTCGCCGGGGATGGGGTCATAATTGATCGCCTTGCCCGACCCATAGTCAAGAATTTCGGTGACGCCGGTTGCCTTGGCGAGGTCGGCCACGATCTTGAAATGCTTCTTGATCTGATAGCCGGCAAAGATTTCCGGCGAGTCGTGCATCTTTTTATACTGCTCGACAAGGCGGCCATATTCGGCGCTCGGGTGCTCTTTGGTGAACATAAGATATCCGGCTTCGTCGGCGGATTTCTCAAGGTCATGCCAAAGGCCATAGAGCGGACCTTCGCGATAGCGCAGATAGCCGGGAAAGGGTTTCCAGGGCTGCGAATGCAGGGTGGTATAATGCAGGCAGTTGGTCTGCTCGACCGGATGTTCGCCATCGCGCGAATTCCAGGTGCCGGGCATTTCGCCAAACAGGTCTGCATCCGCCATCGCGCCTTTGAAATGGTCGTGCTTCTTGCCTGCGGCCACGTCATCCAGCGTCCAGAGCTTGGCCATCTTTTCGCAATCAATCAGCATGACCGAGTTTTCCTTGACGGAAATCGCCAGCACGCCCTTGCCCTTCATGTCCATATCGAACAGGCCGGCCGGGTCTTGCAGGTAAATCTGGTCAACGTCGTTATAGATCGCGCGGCCCGTGTTGCCGGCCCAATGCGGGATCGCATAGCGGTAATTGGTAAAGCCGGTTTTCCAGCCGACCCGCGCAATGCCCGCCACATTCGACATCAGATGAATTTCATAGGCCCGACCCGGATCACGTACCTGCATCACCGACCAGACGAAAATCCGCGTCGCGCGATACTGGCCGGGCTCGGTGCCCAGAAAAATCCGCACCGCTGGCTTGTCCGACGGCGTCGTGCCGGGCTTAGGATCAAGACGGATCACTTCCATGTGTTGCATGTCGCCGGAATCGCGGCCCGGATCCTTATCCAGCCAATAGGCCATCTGGCGATGGTACCAATGGGTTTTGTACGGGTTTTTCATCTTCACTGACCTTTCGTTCCCTCATCGGATATAGGGTCGCTCACCACATCGGTGAGGATGCCTAGAGAGTCAAGCCTGTGGTGGGTCCGCAAGCGTAAACTGGCTGTCTGCGACACTATGCGCAAGCTCTGAAAAGGCGGGGCTGAGAGTCATGATTTCACCCTTAAAGCGGGCCAGATGCGCACGGATGAACGTCTCGTCGGTTTGGCGGTCATGGGCGGCGGTATAGGCGTTCACCGCCTGCGCGCGCCCCGGATAGGCACCGGCCTTGTCGGCGAACATATCCATGCCCGCCACAATAAGGCGGCGCGGGGCGAGCGCGATGGCAGCGGCCAGCATGACCGCGCCAGTGGTCGGGCGCGGATGGCCGTGAAGGGCAGTGCCGAGATCGGCGATCTCTTCCACCACCACATAGCGAAACCGCCCGCGCCAAGGCGTCAGAAGGCGCGCACCAAGCAGCGCCTCTTCCTTGCGCCGCGAGGCCACCGCGATCGGTGTCGATCCTGCCGCGCGCATGGAACGCTTGACCCCGGCAAACAGCAGATCCGCGTCGGTCATGTAGCCGTCCTGCATCCACTGATGATTGACCCGGAACAGCGCATCATGGGCCATGCCCGCAAGCCGTGGATCGGCCGAGGTCGGGCCGTTGCCCAGACACATGATCACCTGCGGCTGGCCAAGCTCTTGCGCAAGGGACGCGCGGTTTGCGATCCGCGTGGCCAAAGGGGCAAGCACGACATGCCCCGGTCCCCGCATAAGACGTTGCGCCAGGCGCGAGGCCGCCCCAAGCATTGGCCCGTCACCGCGCTCAAACCCCATGGCCTTGATCAGGTGGTCCGCAATCTGCGCGCCATCACCCTGCTCTGGCAGGGCCTCGCTGGCCGAGGACGATAATGCGCTGAGAGGGTCAGCGACCTCGCCGTTTTCCAGTGCCGCTGCGGTGGCGCGCGACAGGGCGAAGACCGGCAAGCCACGCCGGATGGCGCGCGCCACCAAGCCGGACCTGCGCGCAGGTGGCGCGATATCCACGCAAAGCACGCTGCGCGCGCGCAGCCGCGCCAGCAGCACGGTCGGCCCTGCCCGGTGAACAAAAGCGCGCGCAAAGCGCGCGGCGAGGGAGGGTGCCTCTTCGGGGCGCAGGGCCAGCAAGACCACGCAAAGGCGTTTGGGGCTGTCACACAGCGCCTCGATCACAAGCGCCACGCCCGGCGCATCAGCGCCGCCAGCGGGCACAACCACAACCACCGCATCCTCTGGCGGTACGATGTCAAGGTCCCGCGCGGGGGTCATGCCCAGGCGTCCGAAAGGCGGCCCTGCTCAAGATATTCGGCGAGCGCGCGCGCGCCACGCTCCGAGGCGGGTGCATCGGCAAATGGCGCGTCGGGGGCAACGGCGTCTTCGTCAAGGGCGGCCTGTTGGGCAGGGCGCCAGCGCTCAAACCCGGACAGGGCCGCATCAATCGCGCCGTCAAGGTCGCCAACCTGCTCGACCACCGGGCCAAAGGTCCACGAGCGGAAAGACGGGTTGCCCTGCCATTTGGCCGCATCGGGATTGAGGAAAACGCAGGGCCGTGGCCGGTCGATGAATTCATAGACCTGACTGGACTGATCCCCGAGGTAAAGATCGGCGGCCCGCAGATAGGTCATATCCGACGAGGCGCGGCTGCCCAGATCAATCCTGAGCCGGGGATGATTGCGAAACCGCTTGGGCAGGCGCGCGCCGCGTGTCCAGCTGCGCTTGAACAACAGGGCATGCGGCGCAAAGATCACGTTCAGATCCTCGCGCGCGGCCAGACGGTCAAGCACATCCTCGCCCCAGCGATGCCAGGAACTGCCGCGCGGGTTCTGGGTCGGGTTATAGACCACGACCGGCTTGTCATCGTCAAAAAGGCGCAGGGGCGTTTGCGCCACGGCCTCGTATTTGGGATAGCCGATCACGGCATGCGCGGTGGTCTTCAGGCGGCCCTCGGCCCGCATCGCCTTTGCGATCCGGCGGCCCTGCAACAGCACCAGATCAAAGGTTTCGACCCTTTGGTCAAACATGCCGAAAGCATTGTCATAAAGATCGCCTGCGCCGTGGCCGGTAAAGATCATTTTGACCCCGGCCATCTTTGGCGAGCGGCGCAGTGCCAGCGAGGTCATTTCCGGCATGATCAGCGCGTCATATTGCGACAGGCGCGCCACATTTGCCTGCAAGACCGCAACCTTGCGCGCAAAGGTGAACTGGCGCAGCACCGGATCGGCGATGCGGAACAAAAGCGGCACTTTCAGGGGCCGGATGGTGACGCTCTGACCGGCAAAGCGCCCGGCAATTTCCTGCGCGAATTCCATCTCGGAGGGGGTCGAACAGAGGATATCCACCGCCCAATCCGGGCGCAGCCGCGACAGCGCAAAGGCATAGGGCGCCGCATGCGGCACCTGATGGGGTTCGAAATGATTGAAGATCACGCCAACGCGCATGGGGAATGCCTTGATATCAACGGGCCCGCCCGCCCTTGTCCGGGCTACACCTTTAGAGGGATCGCGCGGGCTTGGCAAACCGTCTTTGCCCTGGCTTTGTCCTCTGTCGGCCCTTTGAAAGGCAGGCTGTTGCGTCTGCCCCCGGAGCGTTCACAGGTGGCCTTGCGATCTTCCGGGCGCGTTTTCTGGGCGCGGGTCACGTGCCGGGTGCGACGGCCTTGCGGGGACTGCGCCGGGTAAATGTGCGTTTGCAAGCCGGGCGTGACGCGAATATAGGTGAAGGCAACCTAAGCCATTGAGTGACAGGCGTTATCCTGAGGGCAGGATGGCATGCTCTTGGCTCCGACGCCACCCGATAGACTGTCAGACCGCTTTGACGGGCCTGATTGCGCCATTTCAAAGGATATCACGGCATCATGTGTCCAGCATCATTGGAAGATGAAAGCAATCGCGGGTTCATTATCCCGATTGGCGGGGGCGAGGATCGCGTCAAGGAGATGCAGATTCACCGCCGTTTTGTCGAGCTTTCGGGCGGGGCAGAGGCGCGGATCGTTGTGATCCCCACCGCCTCTATGCTGGATCAGACAGGGCCCGATTATAACCGTATCTTTACCTCTCTGGGGGCGGGCAATGTCGATGTCTTGTCGATAGCGCACCGGGCGGATTGCGATAATCCCGAATTTTCGCAGATGCTGGACAATGCCACGGGCATTTTCATCACCGGAGGCAATCAGTTGCGCCTTTCGGCCATTCTGGGCGGCACGCTCGTGGCGCAAAAGATCCGGCGGCGCAATGCGGCCGGGGTTGCGGTTGCGGGCACTTCGGCGGGGGCCTCGATCATGTCCGAACACATGGTCGCGGGCGGCGCCGGCAACGAGGCCCCGGCAGAGGGCACCGTAAGCCTTGCGCCCGGTATCGGGTTGACCAATGCGGTGATCATCGACCAGCATTTCACACAGCGCAACCGTTTGGGGCGGCTGTTGACGGCCTCGTCTTACAATCCGTTTCTGGTGGGGCTCGGGATTGACGAAGACACCGCCGCGTTTATCGGGCCTGACAATGTGCTTGAGGTGGTCGGAACCGGCACCGTCACGGTGGTCGATGCCAGCCAGCTTACCCATTCCTCGATGTGGGATGCCAAGCCCGGCGAGGCGATAAGCCTTTTGGGGCTGCGTCTTGACGTGTTGGGCGAGGGGTGTCGTTATGACCTGAAGGCGCGCGTCGGCTATCCACCGCAAGAGCATTTGCCGGTTTGTACCTTGCCGGGTTCAGACCCTTAAACAGGCCACCCCGCGGGGCGGTTCATCATTGATCATCGAGGTGGCCATTTGAAAATACTCTCAACCAATGTCTTTGTCGGCCCAAACGTCTGGGCAAGCTTTCCTGTCATCCGGCATGTGATCGACCTTGGCGTGTTGGAGGAATGGCCCTCGGTCAAAATCGGTCCCGCCTTTATCGAGGGGCTTGCAGAGGCCCTGCCGGGGCTGGCCGGCCATGGCTGTTCTTACGGCGCGCCGGGGGGGTTCCTGCGCCGCTTGCGCGAGGATGAGGGCACCTGGATGGGCCATATCCTTGAGCATTGCGCGATTGAAATCCAGAATGTTGCGGGCACCGATGTCAGCTTTGGGCGCACGCGCGGCACCGGGGTGCCGGGGCAATACAACATGGTTTATGCCTATCGTCAGCGCGACGTGGGTCTGGCCGCCGGCGACCTTGCGCTGCGCCTCTTGATGCATCTTTTGCCGCCAGAGCTACAGGCGCAGGTCGATTATGACTGTGACGCGGATTTTGATTTGCAGGACGAATTGCGCAGCTTTGTCATCCATGCACAGCGCAAGGAATTCGGCCCCTCGACCGGATCGCTTGTCAAGGCCGCACAGGATCGCGATATCCCGTGGATTCGCCTGAATGAGGGGTCTTTGGTGCAATTTGGCCATGGCAAATACCAAAAGCGCATTCAGGCCACGATCACCTCCGAGACCAAGCATATTGCCGTCGAAATCTCCTGTGACAAGGAAGACACCCATAACCTGTTGAACGATCTCGGCCTGCCGGTGCCGCAACAGCGGATCGTCTATACCGCCCAACAGGCGGTTCAGGCCGCCCACAAGATCGGCTTTCCGGTGGTGATCAAGCCGCTCAATGCCAATCACGGGCGCGGCGTGTCGATCAACCTGCTTACGGGCGCGGATGTCGAGGCGGGGTTTGCCGAGGCCGAGTCCCATTCCAAAAGCGCCGCCATTCTGGTCGAGAGCTTTGTCACCGGGTTTGATCATCGCATGCTGGTGGTCGACAACAAGCTGGTGGCGGTGGCCAAGCGCGTGCCCGGCCATGTGATAGGCGATGGCACGCACACAATTGCCGAGCTTGTGGATATCGTCAACGAGGACCCGCGCCGTGGCATTGGCCACCAGAAGGTGCTGACCATGCTTGAGATCGACAATCAGGCCCGGCGTCTGATCGCCGAGGCCGGGTATAGCCCCGAGACCGTCTTGCCCGAGGGCGAGGTGTTTTACCTGCGCGCAACGGCGAACCTGTCGACCGGCGGCACTGCGATTGACCTTACCGATGTGGTGCACCCGGACAATCGCGACATGGCCGAGCGGGCAATCATGGCGGTCGGTCTTGACGTCGGCGGGGTCGATTTTCTGATTGCCGACATTACCCGATCCTACAAGGATATCGGGGGCGCCATCGTCGAAGTGAACGCCGCCCCCGGCTTTCGCATGCATGTTGCGCCCTCCGAGGGGCAGCCGCGCGATGTGGCGGGGCGGGTGATCGACATGCTGTTCCCGCTGGGACAGCAAAGCCGGATTCCGATTGCCGCGATCACCGGCACCAATGGCAAGACCACCACCTCGCGGATGCTGGGCCATATCATGAAGGCCAGCGGCCGGATTGTCGGCATGACCTCGACCGACGGGGTTTACGTGGATGGCAAGCTTAGCGTCAAGGGCGACATGACCGGCCCGAAATCAGCGCAGATGGTGCTGCGCGATCCCACGGTCGATTTCGCGGTGATGGAAACCGCGCGCGGCGGGCTTATGCGCAGCGGGCTTGGCTATCAGCATTGCGATATCGCGGCCTGTCTCAACGTCTCGGCGGATCACCTTGGTCTGGGCGGCGTTGAAACCGTCGAGCAACTGGCCGTGGTCAAGCGCGTGGTGATCGAAAGCGCGACGCAAAGCGTGGTGCTGAATGCCGATGATATCAACTGTCTTAAAATGGCCGATTATGCCGATGTCGATGCGATCTTTTACGTCACCGTCAACCCCGGCCATACGCTTGTGAAAGAGCATATCAAGGCGGGCGGCAAGGCGATCGTGCTTGAGCAGGGCATGAATGGCGACATGCTGACGATCTATGACAACGGTCTGCATATGCCGGTGCTTTGGGCGCATCTCATTCCGGCGACGCTTGAGGGCAAGGCGGTTCACAATGTCCAGAACGCCATGTTTGCGGCGGCCATGGCCTATGGGTTCGGGGTGGATCTCGACAATATCCGCCATGGCTTGCGCACCTTTGACACCAGTTATTTTCAGGCGCCGGGGCGGATGAACGTGTTTGACGAGCATCCCTTCAAGGTGATCCTCGATTACGGCCATAACCCGGCCGCTCTTGCGGCGATGGCCGATCTTGCAAGCCGTCTTGACGTCAAGGGGCGCCGGATTGTCGTGGTCTCGGTGCCGGGGGACCGGCGGAACTGTGACGTGTCCGATGCGGCGCGCAGGCTTGCGGGGCATTTCGATCATTTCATCTGCAAGGCCGATGACGACCGGCGCAAGCGCGGCCATGACGAAATCCCCCAGATGTTCCGGTCCGAGTTTCTCAAGAACGGCATTGCCGAGGATCGGATTTCGGTCATTCCCAACGAGGAAGATGCGGTTGCGGCCAGCCTTGAGATGGCCAGGCCGGGCGACCTTGTGATCATCTTCGGGGATAGTTCGGCGCGCTGCTGGAAGCAGATCATCTATTTCAACGCGCCCGAAGATGGCGCCTCGGCAGGGCCGGGATCGGTCGCGCTTCACCCGCCGGTGCCGTTTGAAGAGATGATTGATGGCGGCTCGAACATGGTGCGCGATGCGCGCGGCGTGCGCCTTGCCCGCGATGATGTCGAAGACGGCGACTGAGCGGGGCACCGGAGTGGACCGTATCGAGCAACTTGAAAACGCGCTTGAGATCGCCTCGCCCCGGGTCGATCATATCCGCGTGGAGCCTGCGCGCCGTCTGACCGGGCCGGGCCTTATCTGGGACCGTCCCGGCGCGGTTCTTGATCTCTATTTCGAGGGGTTCGAGCCCGAGGCTCTGACCGATCTCTGGCAAAAACATGCGCGCCGGGTGTTGGACGGGGTCGGCTGGGATGGTGAAGCGGTCACCTTTCGCCGGTTCCGGGGCGGCGTCAATCTGGCAATCTCGGCGCCGCCTGATCAGCTTTACTCGGCGATATTCGCCGCCCAAAGCGCGTGGCATTTTTGCGCCGCAGAGCTTTTGCAGATCGGGCCGATGCCGTTTGATGACATGATCAACGATCTCAAATCGGTCATGGCGCAAGAGGTAAATCCAAGGCTGATCGCGCTGATCGCGGCGGCGGCGGAGCATGACGTTGATATCCTGTGCGATGATGATGAGCTGTCCATCGGGCAGGGGGCGGGATCGCGCACATGGCCGCTCGACGCCTTGCCCGCGACGCAAGATGTGGATTGGGCGACGCTGCATGACGTGCCGCTGGTCTATATCACCGGCACCAATGGCAAGACCACCACAACCCGGCTTTGCGCCGCGATTGCGCGCGCGGCGGGCAGGGTGGTGGGGCTGACCTCGACCGATATGGTGCAGGTTGGCGAGGATGTGCTTGATCGCGGGGATTATTCCGGTCCCGGTGGCGCGCGGATGGTTCTGCGCGATCCCCGGGTCGAGACCGCCTGTCTTGAGGTGGCACGTGGCGGCATCCTGCGCCGTGGTCTGGCAAGCCGTCGCGCGCGGGTGGCGGTGGTCACCAATGTGGCGCGCGATCACTTGGGCGAATACGGGGTGATGACATTGCCCGAGCTGGCAGAGGCGAAATTCGCGGTTGCGCGCGCTTTGGTGGCTGACGGTGTTCTGGTGCTGAACGCGGATGATCCGAATGTGGTCGAGGCGGCCGCGACCGTCACCAAGGCGATCTGTTGGTTCTCGCTTGACGCCGACGCCCCGCTGATCGCCGAGGCGCGCGCGGGCAACCTCCCTTGTGGCTATGTCAAGCACGGCGCTCTGGTGTTTTTCGACGGCAGCACCGAGACATGCGCGATCAGGGTCGAAGACGTGCCAATCACCTTTGGCGGCGCGGCAAGGCACAACCTGCGCAACGCGCTTGCGGCGCTTTGCGTGTGTGCGGCACTTGGCATCAAGGCGGATGCGATCTGTGCCGGGCTTGCGGGGTTTGTGTCTGATCCGCGGCATAATCCGGGACGGTTCAATGAGTTTCACTACAGTGGCGCTCGGGTGTTCATTGATTTTGCCCACAACCCGCATTCGATCGCAGCGGTGTGCGATGCTCTGACGCTGATCCCCTCGGCGCGCCGGTTTCTGATGCTGAGCCAGCCGGGGGATCGCAGCGATCACGATATCGGCGAGGCGCTGCGCAGCGCGCTTGCGTTTCAACCCGACCGGATCGTGGTCGCCGAAATCGTCGATTACCTGCGCGGGCGCAGCCTTGGCGAGGTGCCGGGGCTGATCAGGGCCTCTGCCATTGCCGCCGGGGTGGAACCGGGCCAGATCACGCAGGCCGCCTCGCCGTCAACCGGGGCAAGGCTGCTCCTTGATCGGGTGCAGCCGGGCGATCTTGTGCTGATGCTGGTGCTGTCGGATCGCGATGCGGTGTTCGATATCCTGACAGGCCCCTGAGTGCGCATGCCAGAGCCTGTCACGTCACTCAAATTCGCGCGACAGGCTCTGGCGCCTATCGTCAGGGGGGGCGTTGTGGCGGGGTGGATTGCATCACCCTTCACAGGCTCTACGCCGAAATGATCCGCAGCGCGCGCAAATCAACCAAGCAGGTGGCCCATGACATTGCCAAGCAGGCGAGACACGTTGTTATCATAGCCGTTCCACGGCAGGCTTCCGCAAAAGGTGATCGAGCCGGTGGCAAAGACACGCCCGCCGCCGGGATATTCGGCATAGATCATGTCGGCATGCATGGCGTCCTTGGCGCTGCCGCCTGTCAGGTTGGTGAGATGGGTCAACTGTTCTTCGGGCACCAGTATAAAGCCGGTGTCGCGGGTGACCGAGCGGGCCAGAAGAACGGCGCTTCCCGGCGTGCCAAGCCGGTAATCCATGTGATCAAGCTCGAACCCCGCCGCGCCATGGCCTGAAAACCCGAAATCGCCGATCAGATCGCCCTCGATGCCCTTGAATACCCAAGTATAGGCGGGGTCGGTGCACACCCGGCGGTAGGGATCGCCGAAAAACTCACCCTGCGCGGCAAAGCCGATCCCGACAAGGTCTTGCGGGGCGCGCCCGTTGCGCCGCCACAGCCCGCCATAGGCGCCATCAAAGGCGTTGTAATATTCGCCCGGTTCCGCCGCCCAGGCCCGGATGCCATCCTCGGCGCGGCGGATTTCAAGCAGGCTGTCGTTTTCGCCATGCACCGCGATGCGCCAGTAAAACCCGTTGCCGCCCAGATACATCAAGGCTCCGCCACCGTCGCGATAATCGCGCAGCGCATCGAGGGTGTTGGCGGTGTGATATTCGGGATGGGTGCCGGTGGTTACGGCGGCGTAGCCCTTGATCGCCGCCAAACCGTCGTCATGCAATTCGCGGTCGGTGATCACGTCATAGTCGATGCCCTTGGCATGAAGCCAGCTTATCAGGTGCATATCGGCCGGAAAATGGCGCAGCCCCGAACAGCTCGCTGCGCCGAAGGTCATGAAACCGGGGCGCAGGTTGAACAGCGGGCGGTGATGCGAGGCATGGCAAATCCCCGAGCCGTCCGCGTGATAATTATAGGTCGAAAGCCCATAGTGCGGATGCTCTGCGGGATTGTGCGGATAGGCGTTGCGTTCGGTGATCTTGTCCTGCCATGACGGCTCATAATCGGGCCGCGCATGATTGCCGTAGATCGTATAGGTAAAGGTCGAGACCAGAACGCAAAGCCTGGCCTTGGGCCGCCCACGCGGCGGGCAGACAAAGAACGGGATCGCGTCCTCATTGCCCTCACACGCGAGCCGCATGATATAGACGCCCGAGGGCATGTCGTCAGGCACGGTGAATTCAAAATCACTGTCCCACTCGAAATCATAGATATCGTCGCCGTGAAAATGGATCGCCGCGTAATGCGCGGGCTTATGGGTCCAGTTCATTTCTGATCCGTCCCAGGCCGATCCTGTTACGGCGCGCGCCGGAAAATTCACCAGGGTCAGGTCAGGGCCGGTCGTGGCCTCTGCGGTGGTGGTCCTGATGCCTTTGGAAAAGTCCCATGCGCAGAGCGGTTGGTCGTCAACGCCAATGGCAGGGGCCTCGATCTTGCCGTTGAAATGTTGGCTTGCCTGATCGCCCAAAAGGCGCGCGGCAATGCTTGGTGTGGCAGTGGTTGCAAGGCCGGAAACACCCTCGTCGGTTACCACCAAAGGCGCGCCATGGCCACGCCCCAACGGCCGTTGTTCCAGAGTTACCCGGTCCTTTGTGACCCTCGCCTCGATCCGCCACCATTGCCGCAGCTTCAGGGGCTGGCCCGTTGTGATTTCTCTATCAGCGACCCGCAGGCTCGCCGCGCCGTTGTTGTCCAGCGCCAAGTCATAGGGGCCAAATCCAACTACGGTCTGCACTGTGCCTGTGATCAGCGTGGGAAAGACAATCGCCGAAAGGGTGATCGACGCTTCAGGCGCGGCGCGCACCACGTCCTGCGCAACCCCGTAAGAGCCCGCTGCAAAGGGGCGGTGGATGGAGGCAAAGGATTGGGGGGCAAAGAATGCGCTTGCGTCCTGTTCGATGATTCCTGGCCCCTCGGGGTTGGGATCGGCGCTTATGGATCGCACAAGGCGCGCGCTGAACGGGTGGCTTGCTGTTGACGAGACCTTGAACGAGAGGGTTTCGCCGGGGCGCGCCGACAGGCGGTCGACATACCCCAAAAGGGGCAGGTCCTGAGGGCGTGTTGTCATCGTATTGCTCCACAACGAGGGGGGCATGGTGACGCAAAAGCACCAAAAGCCGGATCATGCCACCATTGGGACAACAATAGAGCATGTTGCTCAAAAGTGGGAACCGGTTTTGAGCGATCCGAACATGCGACATCAATAGGTTGGAGCATGTTGCGTGAATGCGAAAGAACGCGACATGCTCTAGCCGAGCAGGGCGAGGCCGCCGTAAAGCGTGAGCGCCCCCAGAACGATAGCGAGGATCATGTTGCGAGTGAAATAGCCCACCGCCAGCGTGATGGTCGCCGCCGCCATGCGGGGGGCGTCAAGGGTTCCGCCGGTGGCGGCGGGCCAGACCACGAGCGGCGCCACCAGCCCCGGCAAGACGGCCACGGCGGTGTAGCGCAGGTGGCGCAGCATCCAGGCGGGGAGGGGGCGATCGCCGATCAATCCGGTGAAGACGAAGCGCAGGCCGAAGCTTCCAAGACCAAGGAGGAGGATGACGATCCAGAGACTGGTTTTGTCGATCATGCTGTGCCCCCCGCAGGAGGGGTGGCGCGGCGCTCGACGATCAGCTCGACCTGAGCGCCGACCATCATCGCCGCCACGCCTGCGATCAGCAGGCCGAGGTTATAGGGCAGAAAGGCAAAGACGAGCGACAGGGCGACAGAGGTAAAGGCCGCGGCCAGATGGGCCGGAGTGCGCAGCATCGGAGCGATCATCGCCAGAAAGGTGATCGGCAGAGCGAAATCAAGCGCCAACCCCTGTGGAATGGAAGTCCCGACAATCGCGCCAACGAGGGTGAAGATGTACCAGAGAGGGCAGATCGGAGTGACCACGCCAAAGAAATAGGCCAAGCGTTGCGGGATCGACCAGCCGGGGTTGGATTCGAATTTGACGATCGCACAGGCATAGCTTTGATCGACGGTGAAATAGGCCGCAAGCGCACGCTGGCCCAGGGTTGCCCCGCCGATATAGG
Organism: Roseovarius sp.; assembly: GCA_032251095.1. Taxonomy (GTDB): domain Bacteria; phylum Pseudomonadota; class Alphaproteobacteria; order Rhodobacterales; family Rhodobacteraceae; genus Roseovarius. The sequence continues at coordinate 15,242 of JAVVFB010000039.1, forward strand.
GGGTGAGCGAGGCCGAATACATCGCCATGCGCAGGTTGACCGCGAGGGCCGAAATCAGCGCAATTGCGGTGGGCGCGCCGTCTGACAAAAGTTGTAGCGCGGTGAATTGCGCCGCCCCGGCGATGACAAGCACTGAAAAACTCATGGTTTCAAGGACGTTCAGCCCCGCCTCGGTGGCGACAACGCCGAAGAGGACGGAAAATGGGACAATCACCAGAATAAAGGGCGCACCATCGCGCACACCTTGCCAATAAATCGATTTGGTGGTTTGCCTTGGCACCGCTTGCCCCTAAGTTGCCCTTGCGCTCTGGCAAGGGCGTACCCAATGCAAGGAGGAGATGCAATTGGCCTTGAGCGATGATCTGTCCGACTATCTGATCGCGCCTGATCCCGGTGCGGTGCGTCTGACGCGGGCCGTCGAGGGGGTGGATCACATGGGACAACCGATGCGCATTTCCGTGGTGGAGGAGCGCCCCTTGACGATTTTCCTGAACGCTCAGGAAATCGTAACGGCGATGACGATTGGCGACTATCCTGAATATCTGGCGCTTGGATTTCTGCGCAATCAGGGGATGCTGGCCGAGGGTGAGGTGGTCCGGGGTGTCGATTATGACGAGGATCTGGAGACCGTCGTGGTGCGCACCGACGGGCAGACCACCTATGAGGAAAAGCTGAAGAAAAAGACCCGGACCAGTGGCTGTGCCGTGGGGACGGTGTTTGGCGACATGATGGAGGGGCTCGAGGGCGTGCACTTGCCGCGGGTCGAGGTCAAGACCTCTGACCTCTATGCGCTGGCCGCGCAGATCAACCGCACGCCGTCGCTTTATCTTGAGGCAGGGGCGATCCACGGCACGGTGCTGTGCGAGGGGGCGCGGCCCTTGGTTTACATGGAAGATGTCGGCCGCCACAACGCGGTGGACAAGATCGCGGGCTGGATGCTGAGCGAGAGTGTTTCGGCTGGCGACAAGCTTTTGTATACCACCGGGCGGCTGACATCAGAGATGGTGATCAAGACGGCAATGATGGGCATTCCGGTACTGGCGTCGCGCTCGGGCTTTACCGCATGGGGGGTCGAGATTGCGCGGCAGGTCGGTTTGACGCTGATCGGGCGGATGCGTGGGAAGCGGTTCGTGTGTCTGTCGGGAGACGCGCGGCTTTTGCGCGACGCCGACCCCAATGCGGTGGACGATGAGGATCACAAATATCGTCGCAAGGGGGCCCCCGCATGATCGGCCGGGCGCGGGTCATTTTCTTGAACAAAGAAAATGGTAAAGAAAATTCAGGTAATTTTCTTGGCTGGTTGCGAGGGCTGCACGCATGAAGCCGCCGTTTGGTGTCATTCTCGCGGGGGGGCGCGCCACGCGCATGGGCGGTGGCGACAAGGGGCTTTTGCCGCTTGGCCCGTCTAGCATTCTTGAGCATGTCATTGCGCGGTTTGAGCCTCAGGTGGCGGGGCTTGCGTTGAATGCCAATGGCGATCCGGAGCGGTTCGCGGGGTATGGCCTGCCGGTTTTAAGCGACAGCATCGAAGGGTTTGCCGGGCCGTTGGTCGGGGTGCTGGCCGGGCTCGACTGGGCCGCGGAGCAGGGCGCGGAGGCTATCGTGACTGTGGCGGCGGACACGCCTTTTTTCCCCACAGACCTGGTGAAGCGCTTGATCGTCGCAGCAGAGGGCATGACGCATCCGCTGGTTCTGGCCGCCACCCCGCGTGGCGCGCAGGAAACGAAATCCATGAGCGGCTCCGGCCTGATCCGGCATCCGACCTTTGGCCTCTGGCCGGTGGCGTTGCGCGATGACTTGCGCGCGGCCCTCATCGGGGGCTTGCGCAAGGTGGTCATCTGGACCGACAAGCACGCCGGACGCGAGGCGCTTTTCGACGAGGCGGGTGATCCGTTTTTCAACGTGAATACTCCCGAAGACCTTGAACAGGCGCGGGACAGATTGGGGGCAGGGATATGAGGCTTTACGGCGTGACCGGCTGGAAAAATGCCGGCAAAACCGGGTTGATGGAGAGGCTTGTGACCGAGATCACCGGACGCGGCATTAGTGTCTCGACGGTGAAGCACGCCCACCACAGCTTTGACGTCGATCACGCGGGCAAGGACAGTCACCGCCACCGGGTGGCCGGCGCGACCGAGGTTTTGCTGGCCTCGCGCAACCGCTTTGCCCTGATGCACGAGCTGCGCGATGAGGATGAACCATCGCTTGCGATGCTGCTGAATAAACTGGCGCCGGTCGATCTTGTGCTGATCGAGGGCTATAAACGCGACACGCACCCCAAGGTCGAGGCGTTTCGCGCAGAGACCGGCAACCCGCTGATTGCCACGAATGACCCGACCATCCGCGCGGTCGCAAGTGACAGCCCGCTTGATCTTGACCGCCCGGTTTTCGATCTCGATGACACGGTTGCGATTGCCGATTTCATTCTTGCCGAGGTTGGGCTTTGATCCCATTCGACAGTTTCGCGATGCTCGACTGGTCCGGTGGCAACGATACCGGGCTGCGCCCGCGTCGAGAT